>SCVT01000351.1 GCA_004296815.1 Reyranella sp.
GGAGACCGACAAGCTCGCCGACGACGCCAAGGTGCGCCGCGTCGTGCTGTGCTCGGGCAAGGTCTACTTCGATCTCGTGGCCGAGCGCCGCAAGCGCAAGATCGACGACGTCGCGATCATGCGCATCGAGCAGCTCTACCCGTTCCCGTTCACGCGGCTCGGGGTCAGGCTCGCGCAGTATCCCAATGCCGAGGTCGTGTGGTGCCAGGAGGAGCCCGAGAACATGGGCGCCTGGCACTTCGTCGACCGCCGCATCGAGCGCGCGCTGGCCAGCATCGATGCCAAGGCCAAGCGGCCGGCCTATGTCGGCCGCGCCGAGGCCGCGTCGCCCGCCACCGGCTCGGCGCGCACGCATCTCAAGGAACAGGCCGATCTGGTCGACCGCGCTCTCACAGTCGGCTGAGCGCGGATAGAGAAGGGGTTCTAAGTCATGGCCGTCGAGATCAAGGTCCCGGCACTCGGTGAATCGGTCACCGAGGCGACCGTCGCCAAGTGGCTGGTGAAGGCGGGCGACAGCGTCGCCGTCGATCAGCCGCTCTGTGAGCTGGAGACCGACAAGGTCACCGTCGAGGTGAACGCCTCGGTGGCCGGCACCATCGCGGGCCTCGCCGTCGAGGAAGGCGCGTCCGTCCAGGTGGGCGGCGTGCTCTGCCACATCGAAGCCGGCGCCGGTGGCGCCGCTGCCGCGCCGAAGCCTGCTGCGGCTCCTGCCGCTGCGCCGAAGCCCGCCGCTGCCGCACCGGCGCCTGCCGTCGCTGCGCCCGCCGGCGCCAACCTCGCGGCGTCCGGCCCCGCCACGCGCAAGCTTGCCGAGGAGAAGGGCGTGTCCGCCCAGGCCATCCAGCCTTCCGGCAAGGACGGCCGCGCCACCAAGGAAGACGTGCTCGCCGCGATTTCCTCGATCCCGCAGGCCGCCGCTCCGGCTGCGAAGCCCGCCGTTCCCGCCGGCCCGCGCCAGCGCGCCGACCGCGAGGAGCGCGTACGCATGACGCGCCTGCGCCGCACCATCGCCAACCGCCTCAAGGACGCGCAGAACACCGCGGCCATGCTCACCACCTTCAACGAGGTGGACATGACCAACGTGATGGCGCTGCGCGACCGGCTGAAGGACGATTTCGAGAAGAAGCACGGCGCCCGTCTGGGCTTCATGTCGTTCTTCGTGAAGGCCTGCATCGCGGGCCTCAAGGAACTGCCGGCGGTCAACGCCGAGATCGAGGGCGACGAGCTCGTCTACAAGAACTACTACGACATCGGCGTCGCCGTCGGCACGCCCAACGGCCTCGTCGTGCCGGTGCTGCGCGATGCCGACGCGCTCGACTTCGCGGGTGTGGAGAAGGGCATCGGCGAGCTCGGCCGCAAGGCGCGCGACGGCAAGCTGTCGATCGCCGACCTGACGGGCGGCACGTTCACCATCTCCAACGGTGGCGTGTACGGCTCGCTGATGTCGACGCCGATCCTGAATCCGCCGCAGTCCGGCATCCTCGGCATGCACAAGATCCAGCAGCGGCCCATGGCGGTCGGCGGCGAGGTCAAGATCCGGCCGATGATGTACCTCGCTCTGTCGTACGACCACCGCATCATCGACGGCCGCGAGGCCGTGCTGTTCCTGGTGCGGGTCAAGGAATGCATCGAGGATCCCGAGCGCCTGCTGCTCGGCGTGTGAGGACAAGCGTATGGCCAACGAGACATTCGACCTCGTCGTGATCGGCGCCGGTCCGGGCGGCTATGTCGCCGCGATCCGCGCCTCCCAGCTCGGCCTCAAGGTCGCCGTCGTCGAGAAGCGCGCGACGCTCGGCGGCACCTGCCTGAACGTCGGCTGCATCCCGTCGAAAGCGCTGCTGCAGTCCTCGCACCTCTTCGAGGAAGCGGGCCACGATCTCGCGACCCACGGCGTCGTGGTCGGCGCGCCCAAGCTCGACTTCGCCCAGCTCATGAAGCGCAAGGGCGAGGTTGTCGAGGCGACGACCAAGGGCGTGGCGTTCCTCTTCAAGAAGAACAAGATCGCCTCCTACACCGGCTCCGGCCGCATCGAGGCCGCGGGATCGGTCGCGGTGGTGGGCGACGACGGCGCGGTGAAGGATACGCTGGCGACCAAGAACATCCTGATCGCCTCGGGCTCGGAAGTGACACCGCTGCCCGGCGTCACCATCGACGAGAAGAAGATCGTCTCCTCGACCGGCGCGCTGGAACTTTCGGAAGTGCCCAAGCGCCTGGTCGTGGTCGGCGCCGGCATCATCGGCCTCGAGCTGGGCTCGGTGTGGCGTCGTCTCGGCAGCGACGTCACGGTCGTCGAGTTCCTCGACCGCATCACGCCGGGCGTCGACGACGAGGTCACCAAGTTCTTCCAGCGCGCGCTTGCGAAGCAGGGCCTGAAGTTCAAGCTGGGCGCCAAGGTCACCAAGGCGGATGCCTCGGGTGCGGGCGTCACGCTGACGGTCGAACCTGCCAAGGGAGGTGCCGCCGAGACGCTGGAGGCCGACGTCGTGCTGGTCTCGATCGGCCGCCGTCCGTACGTGGCGGGCCTCGGCCTCGACAAGGCAGGCGTCAAGCTGACCGAGCGCGGCCGCATCGCCGTCGACGGCCATTTCCAGACGTCGGTGCCCGGCATCTACGCGATCGGCGACGTGATCGATGGCCCGATGCTTGCGCACAAGGCGAGCGAGGACGGCGTCGCCTGCGTCGAGACCATCGCGGGCCAGAAGGGCCACGTGAACTGGGACCTCGTGCCCTCGATCATCTACACGCAGCCCGAGGTGGCCTGGGTCGGCAAGACCGAGGAACAACTCAAGGCAGCGGGCGTTGCCTACAAGGTCGGCAAGTACCCGTTCAGCGCCGACCCGCGCAGCCGCGCGAACGGGGCGACGGAGGGGTTCGTGAAGGTGCTGGCCGACAAGGCGACGGACAAGGTGCTGGGCGTGCACATCTTCGGTGCGGAAGCCGGCACGATGATCGCCGAAGCGGCACTCGCCATGGAGTTCTCCGCCTCGGCCGAGGATATCGGCCGCGTCTGCCACGCCCATCCCACGGTCAACGAGGCGATGAAGGAAGCAGCCTTGGCCGCCTGGGAAAAGCCGATCCACCTCTAGGCACCTCATGCGCAAGCCGCTGATGGCGCTTGCGATCGTGGCCTGCCTGGTCATGTCGGTGGTCGGCGGATTCATTCCGATCCTGCAGGGCTGGATCTTCTTCGTGCTCGCGCTCTACCTGCTCGCGACCGAGTTCGAGACCGGCCGCGTCTGGGTGCAGCGCGCACGCCGGCGCTGGCCGTGGCTCAACCGCTGGATCGTGCGCGCCCGCGAGCACAAGTGGGCGCCCAAGCACCTCAAGGAATTCGAGGATTTGACGGATCCGTGGGCCCCAGATCAGGGGCGACCGGATCAGGAGCCGAAGCCGCGATAGACGGCCTCGGCGATCGGCAGCAGCTCCTCGCGCGTCGCCGTCGCGGTCACGGCGAAGCCGAAGCCCTGGTCGATCCAGGCGAAGGTCGCGGCATCGCCTTCCTTCTGGAAGCGGAACGCCGTCTCTGTGCCGTCGGCGGCACGGACGTAGATCGTGAGCCGTCGCCCGCTCGCATCGTCGTACATGAGCTGCGCCGCCGCCCCGCTGCCGCCCGGCAGCAGCCGCCCGCCCATCAGCCGGTAGCCGAAGCCCGAGAGGTCGGGCGCCACGAGCTTGCGGCCGAGTCGCTTGGACAGCCACTGCAGCAGGTGCTGCTCCTGCTGAACGCCGACCTCGACCGGATGCGCCACCTCGACCACGAAGGTGCGATACGCGGCCGTCGCGCCCTGCGCCACGCCCACGGTCGGGGCCGTGGCGACGGGCGAGGGGGTGATTCCGCCAACGACTTGGGGGGCGAACCAGCCCGTGGTCGCACCGACCGCGAAGATCGCCACCGCGGCCGCGATGTTGGTCCAGAGCCTGGCGCGCGGCGCGCGTTGCGCCGCCGCGAGGTTGGCGATGCGCAGGCGGGCGGGGACCGGCTCGTCGAACTTGGCCTGCAGGGCGGCGCGCAGCTCGTCGCGTTGGCGGCGCTCGGCGGCGACCCTTTGGGCGAGGGCGGGATTGGCCGCGAGATGTGCCTCGACCGCGGCGCGACGCTCTCCGTCCAGACGGTCGTCGATGAAGGCCTGCAGTTCGTCTTCGCCGATCATTTCACTCTCCGAAGCAGCGTCGTGCGCCCGGTTTCCAGAATCGACCGCAGCCGCTGCCGTCCGCGCGACAGCCGCGACATCACCGTGCCGGCCGGCACGCCCATCACCTTCGCCGCATCGTCGTAGGACAGGTCCTCGACGCCGACCAGCAGCAGCAGCGACTTCTGCTCCTCCGGGAGCTGGTCGAGGGCCGCCAGCATGTCCTGCATCTCGAGGCCTGCGTCCTGACGGGCGGCGACGGAAGGCGCCGCCGCATCGTCGATGCCGACGTGCGGCCCGCGGCGCTGCCGCTGGCGCAAAGCCGAGACGTGCAGGTTGCGCAGAATCGTGAACAGCCAGGCGCGCAGGTCGCCGTCGGGACGGCGCTGGCCCCAGCGCTGCAACGCGCGCTCCAGCGTGTCCTGCACCAGATCGTCGGCCGCGTCGTGGTCGCGCACCAGCGCCCAGGCGAAGCGGCGCAGCGCCGGGATCAGCGGTTCGAGCAGGGCTTCCGCGTCGGCCATGGAGACTCTTTACTCCTCCCCTGCATCGCAGGGGAGGAGCAGGAGAGCGGACCTACTTCGCGACGTGCCAGGCGCCGTTCAGGAAGCCGTCGCCCGTCTTGTCGCCGGCCTTGGTGTCCTTGGCGAAGGCGTAGAGCGGCTTGCCCTTGTAGGCCCACTGCTTCAGCCCGTCGTCGCGGGTGATGATCGTCCAGTCGCCGGCTGCCTTGGCGCCGTCGCCCGCCAGCGCGGGCGGCCAGTTGGTGGCGCACTGGCCGTTGCACACCGACTTGCCGGGCGTCGCGTCCTTGTCGAACGTGTAGAGCGTCATGCCCTTGGCGGTGACGAACATGCCGTCCTTCATCATGGGCGGGCTCGTGGTCGCGGGCTCGGCGGCGAAGGCCGCGCCGGCGGCGAGCACCGCCAGGAGGGCGGCGGCGGAAAGCATCGATTTCAACATTCTCTGTCTCCCATGCAGACGATCTGCAGGGAGGAAGACGCCTGGCGGCCGGGTTTATTCCCGGCATCGTGCTTTTTTCCGGGATGGGCCCATTTGACGGCCGGGCCTTCCGCGCGAGAGGATTGGCCAAATCCCCGGGAGGGAACCATGGACAAGCCGGTCACGCCGCGCGGCATCAACCATCTCGTGCTCAATGTCCGCGACATCGAGGAGTCGCACCGCTTCTGGACGGAGATCGTGGGCTTCCGCCAGGTCGGCCAGATCAAGCCGACGGCAGAGCGGCCCAATCCGCCCAAGATGCGCTTCTACTCGGGCGTCCGCGAGGACGGCACCAGCCATCACCACGACATCGCCCTGGTCGAGAACCGGGACCTGCCGCCGCCGCCCAAGGAATGGGCGATGTTCGGCATGCCGGTCGCGGTGAACCACATCGCCATCACCATGCCCGACCGCGAGGCCTGGCTCGCCCATCTCGAATACCTGCAGAAGAAGGGCGTGAAGTTCGACCGCCGGGTCGAGCACGGCATGACCCACAGCCTCTACATCCACGATCCCAACGGCTACGGCGTCGAGTTCGTCTACGACCTGCCCAAGGAGGTCTGGAAAGGCGACATCGACGGCGCGCTGAACTACGTGAAGATCCTGCCGACCGAGGGCGCCGAGGCACTCGACGACCGCACCGAGGGCGTGCCGGTCTTCAGGCAGAAGCAGCCGGCGGAATAGGCATCACGTCGTAGAAATCCACCTGCATGCGCATCGGGCCCACGGGCTCGACGCGATGGGTCTGCTCGGGCAGGACGAGGCCGGGACGCTCCGGCGTCAGGATCGCCTCGTCGTTTGCGACGACGAGCTTCAGCTTCCCTTCGATCACGCGGATCACGCCCCACACGCCCGCCTTGGTCCGGTGCTCCCCGCGCAGGCCCGCGGGAAGAGTCGTCTCGTCGAACACCGGCGTGGAGCGGTAGGGCGTCGGCATCAGGCCAGCTCGTCGGCATGCTCGGGGTAGGGAGACACCTTCCGTGCCGTCGGCTTGCCGGCCAGCTCGTCGGAGAAGCCGTGGTTGACGTCGCGGTGATGGGCCTCGTCGGCCCGCACCACCAGCACCACGTCGCGGAGCGTCGCATCGTCCGGCATCTTCCAGTAGTGCCGCGCGATCTCCGGCGCCGGCACGTTGGGGCTGCGGCCCTCGTCGATCTCGGCGAGGTAGTGCGTGTAGCTGATCACCGCCTCCTCCTCGAAGTAGCCGACGACGCGATGCGCCGTGCGAGCGCTGACGAGGTAGAGAACGAAGAACGCCAGGTAGAAGACCCACTGCACGCCCAGCACGACCCAGCGCTCGAACAGGGTGGGCTTGGCGATCTGGATGAACGTCATGAGATGCATGCGCTCGTTCTCGGCCTCTTCCATCAGCGTGCGGATCCAGCCGTTGTCGTCGCACATGTTCCTGAGGCACCGGAGATGGGTCAGCGTCGCGCCGACCATGCCGGGTACCGCTGCGACCGTCTCCAGCACGATGGCGCGGTGGCCGTAGCGCTTGGCGAAGAAGGTGTCGGCGAAGAAGCGCAGGGTCTTGGTGAAACCGAGCGCCAGCCGATCGCTCACGCCCGTCGCCTTGTGGTGGACGGTGAGGTCTACGACGGGGATCTGCTGAGGCGTTGCCATGACACTTCTCCTTCGCGCTGAACGGTCTCGAGCTTGAGGCTCAGGGCGAGCTTGAAACTCTCGGCGATGCGTTGCGCCTTGGCCTGCATCGCGCTTGCAATTCCGGGTGGCATCTCGGCCTCGGTTGCATCCTGCCACAAAGCGAGCCAGCGCTCGAACATGGCGGGCGTCAGCCGCGCGCGATGCTTCAGGTGGGCGGCCATCGGCGTGCCCTTGTAGCGGCCGCTGGTCAGCATCAGGGAGGACCAGAACGCCGTGAGCTTCTCGAGATGCTCCGGCCAGTCGTGGATGGCGTCGTTGAAGACCGGCCCGATCAGCGCATCGGCGCGGACGGCGGCGTAGAACCGGCCCACCAGCCGGGCCAGCCCTTCCTCGTCGACACCTTCGATGCGGTCCATCGGAACGCTCCAATCATGTATCTTGCGGATATGTATTGCTTGGCCTAAAACATGTCAAAGAAATACATGTATTCTGAACGCCCGTTCGCCACTGTGTCGCAGGAGCCGCCCGCATGCGCCTGACCCGCTATACGGACTATGCAATGCGCGTGCTGCTTTACCTCGGTGCGCAGCCCGACCGGGTCTGCTCGATCGGCGAGATCGCCAAAGCCTACGGCATCTCGCAGAACCATTTGATGAAGGTGGCGCACGATCTCGGGAAGGCGGGGTATGTCGAGGGCGTGCGCGGCCGCTCGGGCGGCATTCGGCTGGCCAAGCCCGCCGACCGCATCAATGTCGGCGCCGTGGTGCGGCAGACGGAGGAAGGCTTCGAGCTGGTCGAGTGCGGGAGCTGCCTCATCGCGCCGGCCTGCGGGCTGACCGGCGTGCTGGCCGAGGCTCTGGCGGCCTTCATGACCGTGCTCGACCGCTACACCCTGGCCGACCTCCTGAAGAAACGCGGCAAGCTGCTCCGTCTGTTCGACCTGCCACTGGCCTCGTGACGCCCGGCGTCAGGCGTTGCCGGTGATCCGCAGCACGAAGTTGATCGTCCAGCCGACTGGCTCGCCCAGCAGCCAGCCGAAGATGTTGAGGTTGTAGCCGAGCTGGCCGCCGACCAGCGGCGCGATGAACAGCAGGCCCAGGATGATGAACA
>SCVT01000352.1 GCA_004296815.1 Reyranella sp.
GGCACCTCCGGCACCGGTCGCCATGGCGCCGATGCCCGAGCCTGCGCCCTTCGTCGAAGCGCCCGCTCCGGAGCCGGTCATGATGGCTGCGCCGCCGGTCGAAGTGGCGCCCGTCGCCGCACCTCCTGCGCCGATGCCCGCGCCCGCACCGGTCGCGGCAGCCCCGGCTCCTGCGCCGGTGCCGCAGCGTCCGCTGGTCGACGAAAACGACTGGCGGGTCAGCCGTCCGGCGGCCAAGGCTCCGGTACGCGCCGAGCCCGTCACGCGACCTGTCGCTGCGCGTGCGGCCAGCGAGAGCCGGGCGCCGAACCTGTTCCAGCGCATCACCGGCGCGTTCTCCACGTCCAAGCCCGCCGCGGCGGTCGCGTCGGCCGCAGCGCCGGCCGAGCCGCCGGTCGCCCGTCCGGTCGCGGAGAATGTTGTTGCGGTGGCCCCCAAGGCTGCGCCGCCGCGGCCCGCACCGGTGCAGACCTCGATCAGCCTCGACGTCACCGAGCGGGCCAAGCCCGCCCGAGATGACGACGACCTGCAAATTCCCGCGTTCCTGCGCCGGCAGGCAAACTGACGCAGGTTTCTTCCGATTCCACGCACACTCTGAGGGGCCTTCGCGGCCCCTCTTTTTTCCCCTGCAGCGTGATATAAGGCGCCGGCACGAAATAACGCGGATGGGACATGTCGAAGTTGGTCGCGGCTAGGGGGCGGAGCATCGTTGCAGGGCTGGCGCTGTCGGTCGCAGCGGTCGGGCTTTCCGCCTGTGGTTCGGACGACGACAAGTACGTCGAGCAGCCGGTCGAGCAACTCTACAATCGCGGCCTCGATGAGCTCGGCTCCCAGGAATACAAGAAGGCGGCCAAGGACTTCGAGGAAGTCGACCGCCAGCATCCCTATTCGGTGTGGGCGACCAAGGCTCAGATCATGGCGGCCTTCGCCTATTACCAGTCGAACAAGTACGACGAGGCCATCATCGCGCTGGACCGCTTCATCCAGCTCCATCCCGGCCATCGCGACCTGCCATATGCCTACTACCTGAAGGCTCTCTGCTTCTATGAGCAGATCTCCGACGTCGGCCGCGACCAGCGCGTGACGCAGCAGGCGCTCGATGCCCTGGCCGAGGTCGTGAAGCGCTTTCCCGAATCCCCCTATGCCCGCGATGCACGACTGAAGGTCGAGCTCTGCATCGACCATCTCGCGGGCAAGGAGATGGCGGTCGGCCGCTACTACCAGACGAACCAGCAGTATGTCGGCGCCATCAACCGCTACCGCGTGGTGATCGAGCGCTACCAGACCACGACCCATGTGCCGGAAGCGCTGCACCGGCTGGTCGAAAGCTACCTGTCGCTCGGCGTGAAGAGCGAGGCGCAGGAAGCGGCCGCAGTGTTGGGCTACAACTTCCCTGGCAGCGAATGGTACCAGGACAGCTACTTCCTGATGACCGGCGAGGGTACGCGTCCGCCGGACGAGAAGCGCGGCTGGTTCTCCAGCATCTTCTGAACGGCCGGGCATGCTGGCCACGCTTTCGATCCGCGACTTTGTGCTGATCGAGAAGCTCGACCTCGATTTCGCACAGGCGGGCGGTCTTGGCGCACTGACCGGCGAGACGGGTGCCGGCAAATCCATCCTGATCGACGCGCTGGGCCTGGCGCTCGGCGCGCGTGCCGAATCGGGCACGGTTCGCCGCGGCGCCGCCCAAGCCTCGGTCGCCGCCGCTTTCGACCTGCCGCGCGGCCATGCGGCGCGTGATGTCCTCGCCGAGCAGGGAATGGACGGCGAGGACACGCTGACCCTGCGCCGCACGATCGCCGCCGACGGCCGTGGCCGCGCCTTCGTCAACGACCAGCCGGCGTCGGTGGCGCTGCTGCGGCGCCTCGGCGAAACGTTGGTCGAGATCCAGGGCCAGATGGAGCAGCACGGCCTGCTCGACACGGCGACCCACCGAGCCTCGCTCGATGCCTTCGCCGGTCTCGACAAGCAATCTGCCGCGGTCGCCTCGACTTGGCGCGACTGGCGGATCGCGGAGCAGG
>SCVT01000036.1 GCA_004296815.1 Reyranella sp.
CACTTACCTACAACGGCGGCGGCATGGCCACCGGCGCCGACTATCGCCTCTCTCCGCAGTTCCTCGTCGGCCTCGGCATCGGCTTCTCGAGCGGCAATCAGTGGCTGAGCGGCTTCAGCGGCCGCGGCACCAGCGACAGCTACCAGGCCAGCCTTTACGCCTCCTTCACCCGGGCGGCGTTCTACCTCGATGCCCAGGCGGGCTACGGCTACAACGACAACCAGATGACCCGCATGATCGCCATCCCGGGCCTGCAGCCCCGCACGGCGACGGGCCAAGCTGGCGCCAACCAGCTCGTCGGCCAGGTCGAGGCTGGCTACAAGATCGGCATCTACGAACGGGCGGCCGCCTCGCTGACTCCGTTCGCCCGACTACAGGGCGTGAACAACAACCAGGCCGCTTTCAGCGAGACGGGCGGCGCGGGCTCGCTCAGCCTCAACGTCGCGCAGCAGACGACCAACTCGGTGCGCAGCACGATCGGCATGGAACTCGCGGGGGCCCTCGACGCCGGCTGGCGCGACAGGCTCGCCTTGCAGGTTCGCCTCGGCTGGGCCCACGAATATGCCGACACCTCGCGGCCTGTCACCGCCTCGTTCGCTGGAGCGCCAGGTGCGGCCTTCACGGTGTTTGGCGCAGCACCTCAGCGCGATGCCGCGGCCGTCGGCTTCGCGGCCAATACGGCAATCGCCGAGCGGACCTCGCTCTATTTCCGCTACGACGGCGAGGTCGGCACCGGAACCGACAACCACGCCTTCTCCGCCGGACTGCGGATGACGTGGTGAATGAGCCGTTAGAAGCCCAACACCTTGGCCTGCACGACACCCTCGACGGCGGCGATTTGGCCGATCAGAGCCGACGAGATCGGTTGGTCGACCTGGACCAGGGCGATGGCCGAGCCGCCGGGCTTGTCGCGGCCGAGATGGAAGGTCGCGATGTTGACCTTGCTCTCGCCCAGCAGCGTGCCGAGGCGACCGATGAAGCCCGGCTTGTCGTCGTTGGTGAGGTAGAGCATGTGCGGCGCGAACTCGGCGTCGATCTCGATGCCCTTGATCTCGACGATGCGCGGATGCTTGCCGCCGAACAGGGTGCCCGTTACCGAGCGCGTGTACTTCTCGGTGGTCACCGAGAGCCGGATCATCGAATGATAGTCGGTCTCGCGCTCGTGCTTGACCTCCGCGACCTCGATACCACGCTCGCGGGCGATCACCGGCGCGTTGACCATGTTCACCGTGTCGAGCTGCGGGCGCAGCACGCCCATCAAGGCGATCTGGGTCAGCGGCTTGACGTTGAGCTTCGCCACCTGGCCCTCGTACTCGATCGAGACGGCCTTGATGTCGGTGTCGGTGAGCTGGCCCGCGAAGGAGCCGAGCTTCTCGGCAAGGTCGAGGAACGGCGCCAGCTTGGGCGCGTCCTAGGCCGAGACGTTGGGCATGTTGAGCGAGTTGGTGACGGCGCCGGTCAGCAGGTAGTCGGCCATCTGCTCCGCCACCTGCAGCGCCACGTTCTCCTGCGCCTCGACGGTCGAGGCGCCGAGATGCGGCGTGCAGACGAGATTGGGCGCGCCGAACAGCACGTTGGACTTGGCCGGCTCCTCGACGAAGACGTCGAAGCCCGCGCCCGCGATGTGGCCGGAGACCAGCAGGTCGCGCACCGCCAGCTCGTCGACCAGCCCGCCGCGCGCGCAGTTGACGATGCGCACGCCCTTCTTGGTCTTCATCAGGTTGGCGCGGGAGAGGATGTTCTTGGTCTGCTCGGTGAGCGGCGTGTGGACCGTGATGAAGTCGGCCCGCGCCAAAACCTGGTCCAGCGTTGCCTTCTCGACGCCGAGCTCGGTCGCGCGCTGGTCGCTCAGGAACGGATCGTAGGCCACGACGCGCATCTTGAGGCCGATGGCGCGCTCGGCGACGATCGAGCCGATGTTGCCGCAGCCGATCAGGCCCAGCGTCTTGAAGCTGAGCTCGGTGCCCATGAAGCGGTTCTTCTCCCACTTCCCGGCCTGCGTCGAGGTGTTGGCATCCGGCACCTGGCGGGCGACCGCGAACATGAGCGCGATCGCATGCTCGGCCGTGGTGATGGCGTTGCCGAACGGCGTGTTCATCACCACGACGCCGTGCGAGGTCGCGGCCTTGATGTCGACGTTGTCGACGCCGATGCCGGCGCGGCCAACGACCTTGAGCTTCTTGGCTTCGACCAGCACCTCGGCGGTGACCTTGGTCGCCGACCGGATCGCCAGGCCCTCGTAGTTGCCCACGATGGCACGCAGCTCGGCGGGCTTCAGGCCGGGCTTGAAGTCGACGTCGCAGCCGCGCTCCGAGAAGATCTCGACGGCGCGCGGGCTGAGCTCGTCGGAGATAAGAACCTTAGGCTTTGCCATGTTCGGCCTCGATTTCTGAATAGGCCCAGTCGAGCCAGGGCAGCAGCGCCTCGAGATCGCTCTTCTCCACCGTGGCGCCGCACCAGATGCGGAGCCCCGGCGGCGCGTCGCGGTAGGAGCCGACGTCGTAGCCCGCCTTCTCGGTCTCGAGCAGGTCGGCCATCTTCTTGGCGGCCGCAGCCTGCTTGTCAGCGGGGAGCTTGGTGAACACCAGGCACACCGAGGTGTTGGAGCGCACTGCCTTGTCGGTGGCGAGGAAGCCGATCCAGTCGCGCTGGGCCACGAACTTCTCGAGCACGCCGAGGTTCGCCTCGGAGCGCGCCATCAGGCCCTTCAGGCCGCCGACACTCTCGCCCCACTTCAGGCCGTCGATCGCATCCTCGACGCAGAGCATCGAAGGCGTGTTGATCGTGTCGCCCTTGAAGATCGCCTCGGAGAACTTGCCGCCCGATGTGAGCCGGAAAATCTTGGGCATCGGCCACGGCGGCGAATAGCTCTCGAGCCGCTGGATGGCGCGCGGGCTCAGCACCAGCATGCCGTGCGCACCCTCGCCGCCCATCACCTTCTGCCAGGACCAGGTCACGACATCGAGCTTGGCCCACGGCAGGTCCATGGCGAACACGGCCGACGTGGCGTCGCAGATAGCGAGTCCTTCGCGGTTATCCGCGATCCAGTCGCCGTTCGGCACCTTCGCGCCGGACGTCGTGCCGTTCCAGGTGAAGACCACGTCGTGCGTCCAGTCGACCGCCTTCAAGTCGGCGATCTGGCCATACGGCGCCTTGAGCGTGCGGGTGTCCTTGAGCTTGAGCTGCTTCACCACGTCGGTGACCCAGCCTTCGCCGAAGCTCTCCCAGGTCAGCATGTCGACGGGTCGCGCGCCGAGCAGCGACCACAGCGCCATCTCGACCGCGCCGGTGTCGGACGCGGGAACGATGGCGATGCGATGGTCGGCAGGAATGCCCAGGATCGCGCGCGTGCGATCGACCGCCTCGACAATCTTCTTCTTGCCGAGCTTGGATCGATGGGACCGCCCCGTGGCGGCATCTTTGAGAACTTCCGGTGTCCAACCCGGACGCTTTGCACAAGGTCCCGAAGAAAAATCGGGACGTGCCGGACGCATGTTCGGCTTCGTCATTTACCTCTCCCTTACAGAAGAGCTGCACTCCGGTGGGGGAGCGTGGCCCGCGGCCGATATACGGGCGAAGCCCAGCGGCGTCAATGTGGAGAGATTGTCGCGGGCTATCTGCGACTGAGTTCGTAGTAGGTGCCGGCCATCGGGTCGTCGAAGACCGGCTTGGCACTGAAATTGTCGTGCAACATCCGGTAGATGGCATCGGCGCGGCCAGCTCCCGCCACGCTGCCGAGATAGCCTGCGAGCGTGTCGGGGCTCCACGTCCAGACGTCGGAGGCGACGACGCGGTAGCCGCGGTCCAGCGCCATGTCGATGTCGCGCTTGATCGATTGCGCGTGTTCGCCGGCGGTCCATCCGGGTCGCCGGATCGCGGCGGCATTCAGGGCAACCCACTTGAACTTCGGCTCCGCGGCGGGCGCGGGCGGCAGCGCGAAGCGGTTGTCGATGTCCCAGTGCCGGCTCCACAGCGCGTACTGCCAGGTCGCGATGGGCTCGAAGCCCCAGTAGAGGAACACCGTCGAGTCCGGCGGGAAGCGCTTCTCCAGCGCCGCGCTCGCCGCGAGCCAGCGCGTGTCGTCACCGCGCCAGCGCGCGAGCGCGGAGACGTTCCACACCAGCGGCGCGATCGAGAGCAGCGTGAGCCCCAGCACCATCGCGCGACCGCGCGGCAGCAGAGCCGCCACAAGCAGCGCCCAGGCGACGAACAGCCACGCCATCACGTTGACCTGCATCTGCGGGTCCTGCGGCTGCGCGTAATAGTTCAGGACCTCGCCCGCGCCCAACGTGCCAAGGAACACGACGGCCACGACCTGCAGCCGTGCCTCGTGACGGCGCGGCCAGAGCAGCACGACGCAGAGCACGAAGATTGCAGCCTGCAGCAGGATCGAGAGCGAGAGCGGTACCAGTGCCGCTTTGGCCGAGCGCGGGTCGACGAAGCCGCCGACCAGGAGGAAGTAGTTCCCGATGCCCGACAGCATCATCCAGGCCTTGTCCCAGACGATGCCCGCCCAGCCGGTGACCACGCCTTTGCCGGTCCACAGGATGTCGTGCAGGCCGATCGCAC
>SCVT01000353.1 GCA_004296815.1 Reyranella sp.
CTCGACCTCCTGGATGCGCAGTGCCGCCAGCGCCGTGTTGCTGGAGACCTCGGGGATGTTGGCCAGTTCGCCGGGATTGAGGCTCGCCTTGGCGAGCGCGACGAGGCGGCCCTCGCGCTCGATGCGCTTGCCCTTGGCGGCGGTGTAGCGCGTGTTGAGGTCGCTCAGCGTCTGCGTCGAGACGGCCCCCTCGGCGCTGCCCGCCAGGCCCTTGTCGCGGCGGTAGGCCGCAACCGCCTCCTCGGCGACCTGCAGGTTGCGGCGCAGCTCGGCCAGGCGCTGCTCCAGCCACTCGGTGGCGCGCCGGTTGGCCTCGTTCTTGGTGTCGATCTGGTCGGCGAGATAGGCCTCTGCGACGGCATTGGCGATACGCGCCGACATGGTGCCGTCCGGGCTCTCTGACGTGATGATGATCACAAAGGTGCGGCCGAGCAGGCTGACCTGCAGGCGGCCGGCGACGGCGCCGATCGCGGCTCGGCGGCGCGGATCGCTGTCCTCGGCGGGGCGGCCGGTGCGCGCGGCCTGGGCCGCGGGAGCGGGCGTCGGCTTGGGCGGCGGCGCAAGCAGGGTCGAGATGCCGGTGCTCCAGAGGTCGCGCAGCGGCTGCAGGGCGTTGTCGATGAAGCCCGGCGGCTTGGTGCCGTTGAAGTCGGGGTTGTTGGCGAGGCCGAGCTTGTCGACGACGCGGCCGATCAGGAACTCCGACTGGATGACCTCGAGCTCGCTCTGGATCGCGCCCATGTTCAGCGTGTCGACACCGGAGAGCGCGGCCTCGGTGCTCACGACCTTGAAGGTGCGGGTGTCGAGCATCAGGCGCGAGGAGGATTTGTAGAGCGGCGTGGCCTGGGCGATCATCAGCGCCATCAGCGCCGTCGCGATCAGGCCGCAGCCGATGATCAGCGCCTTGCGGCGGTTGAGCAGCCGCAGCCACTCCCAGAGCTCGTTGGGCTGGTCGACAGGACGCACCGGCGAAAGCCCCTCGGGCGCCGGCAACGTCCTGTTCTGGTTAGGGTCGTCCAGGAGAACCTGTTCGGCCCGCGGCAAAGAACCCATCCCACGACACTCCGCGAAAAACCAAATCCGCGACACCCGAGGGCGACGCAGATCGCCGTCCCGTTTCCGGGCCGGCTCGGTACGCCATCTACTCTACGAGCGGTCCCACACCGCTCCACCCAACAACAATACTCTACGCTCTCTTAGAACCAACGCTCCGGCACCCGGATGATATCTCCCGGCCCCACGGGAGAATCCTCCGTCACCGTCTCTTCCTGACCCATCTGCGCATTGAAGCGCTGAATCGTGATGCGCGTCTTCGACGCGCGCCGCGTGAAGCCGCCGGCGATCGCGATCGCCTGAATGACATTGATGCCCGACACGTAGGGGAACGAGCCGGGCCTGGTGACCTCGCCCACGATGTAGAACGGGCGGCGCGCCACGAGATCCACGCTGATCCTCGGATTGCGCAGGTAGCCGCCGCTGCGATAGCGCTCGACGAGGAGCTGCTCGATCTCGGGCATCGACATGCCGAGCACGATCACGCGGCCGGCCATGCGCGGCGAGACCATGCCGGTCGAATCGACCTCGTACTCGCCACTGAGCTCGGGATCGGACAGCACCGTGACGCGCAGCCGGTCGCCCGGCGCCACGCGATACTCGCCCAAGCGCAGGTTCTGCGTGCCAAGCGAGGGCTGCTGGATGGTCATGGTCGTGGGCGGCGCCGACGGATCGCAGGCGCCCAGCAGCGTCGCGACAGCGACGGCCAGCAGCGCCAGGCAGCGGGAGAAGAACGGGGCACGCGTCGTCACGACATTCACCGCCTGGTCACGAGCCGGACCGAGATCTGGTCGCGGGTATATTGCGGGCCGCCGCCGGGAAGGTCGGTCGTCCAGGCCACGGTGCGTTCGTAGAGCGGGCCGAACTGGACCTGGGGACGCAGCGAATAGAGGAGGCCGAGCGAGGTGCGCCAGTAGTAGTCGGTACGCGCATTGACGGTGTTGTTGGCCGGCGTGTAGTCGGCGGTGTTGAGCGAGGTGCCGCCCACGGCCTGCCAGGCGTCGTGGATGTCGTAGATGAAGTCGAAGCCGTAGGTCGACGAGATGTAGTTCGTGTAGTTGCTGTAGGCCGACTCGTTGATCGTCCGGATGAAGGCCGGGCGCAGGGTGAGCGGCGCATAGCCGTTCCAGCTTCCGGTGAGGCTGAAGATGGTGGCCGGCGTCGTGCTGCCGTCGGCAAGGTACTGCAGCATCTGGTAGCCGATGGAACCTTCGATCTTGGTGGTCTCGGTGAAGCGGTAGGTGAAGCCGACGCTGCCCATCCAGCTCGTCGAATCGCGCTGCTGGCCGGCGATGTTGATGTACTGCTCGTAGACGCGCTGCTGCAGGCCGGGCTGGACCCAGACGTCGAAGTCGTCGGTGACCTCGTAGCCGAGGCGAAGCCGCTCCTCGTAGCCGGTCATGTTTCGGCTGGCCGCCGGCAGGCCGCCGGTGCTGATGATGCTGTTGTCGTAGTACCAGTAGCGCGTCGCCGAACCGGTGAGCTGGTAGAAGAAGCGGTTGAAGCGCTGATAGAGGCTGAATTCGATGGGAATGGAGTCGACCACGGTCGGCGCCGTCGCGAACTCGGTGTTGGGCGTGCCGAGCGGTTCGGTCGAGCGGCGAACGCCGACCAGACCCGTGACGTAGAGGTCCTCCCGGATGTCGAGGCGGCCATCGACCTGCAGGGTGCCGTTCCAGTAGTTCTGGGTGCTCGCCGAAGGATAAACGCCGAACGCACCGCCCGCGAGGAAGCGCAGGCTGTGGTTCAGCCACTCGGACTTGAGCTCCAGGGTCGGCTTCACGAGGGCGTACATCGACCCGACGATCGGCGTCGTGGAGTTGGTGTTGATCGCATAGACGTTGCTGTCGAAGCCCGCCTGGACCTCGAGCGCCGGGAAGAGCGTGAACGCGCCGAACGACACGCCGAGCTCGTTGGGCTGGTAGTAGGCACCGCTGCCGACTGCATCGGGGATGTCGACATACGGTGTCTGCTCGTCGAGCGTCTGGTGAGCCGGCGTGGCTGTCGCCGGCTGCGCCTGCGCGGGCGACAGGGCGCAACTCAGCAACACCCAACCGATGACGGGCATCCAGACGAGCTGCGAGCGATTCGCACTAATCGTCATCGGAATAGCGGGCCATCCAGACTGGGGTACTAGGTACGCTCGATAGTTCCCGCGCAGAACCATCGGAAGGTTAGGTGCCCGACGCAGTCCGTTGCGGCGGCGGCTGCGGAACGGGCGGCGGCGGCGGCGGCGGCGGAGGCGGAGGCGGAGGCGGACCAGCCGTTGGCGGCGCCGGCGGCGCAGGCGGCGCAGGCGGCGGCGCTGATGGCGGCGGCGCCGGCGGCGTCGGAGGCGTCAGGTTGATCACGGCCTGCATGATGTTCGGAATCGAGATTGTGGGCCCCGCCACCGCTGCGGCGGCGATCACCTGCGGTGCCGGCTGGGCCGGCAGCAACGGACCGCCACCCTGAGGCGCTGCGCCTTCAAGGCCGCCCGGAAGACCGGCGACCGGCGCGATGTTCTGCAGCGGCGCGGCCGTCTGGAGCGGTCCGGCGTTCTGCAACGGACCGGCACTCTGCAGCGGACCCGCGCTCTGCAGCGGACCGGCGCTCTGGAGCGGGCCGGCACTCTGCAGCGGACCCGCGCTCTGCAACGGACCGGCGCCCTGGAGCGGACCGGCGCCCTGGAGAGGACCACCTGCCTGCAGTGGGCCACCGCCCTGAAGCGGACCACCCGCCTGGTTGGGATCGCCACCCGGCGCTCCCGGCGGCAGACCCTGGCCGAGCGCGCCGGCAACCGGCGCAGCACCCTGCAGCGGACCTGCGCCCTGCTGCGGGCCGGTGTTCTGCAGCGGGCCAGCGCCCTGCTGCGGACCACCCGGCTGAATGTTGCCCGGCACTGTCGCCTGCACGGGGCCGACGCCCTGAAGCGGGCCAGCTCCCTGGAGCGGACCAGCGCCCTGCTGCGGGCCGGCGTTCTGCAACGGGCCACCGCCCTGCTGCGGTCCCGCGCCCTGCTGCGGGCCAGCGCCCTGCTGCGGACCTGCTTGCGGTGCCTGAGCGACGTCGGGGCCTACCTGTGCGTGAGCGCTCATGGCCCACAACAGGACCGACATCGCCACGAGACCCTGCGTCCGGAGTGCAATTTTAGACATAGAACCCAACCCGACCGCGCGCCTTTTGGACGCCACTGTCATTTTTTTGGAGGCCACACCCACTTGGTCCGCTTCGAGCAACTCGACTCGGTCCCACCCAAGTTGGTGAACAAACTAGCGAATTGCACGGTGGAAGCCAAGACCTCGGCGCTGCTGCAGGCTCGGACAAGCAAGTTGCGGAAAACATGCCAAGGCCCCGTCAAAACACAATACATGCACGAACTACTACGACCCTTACGCGGGTCCGGATGCAATCAGAATCGCCACCACAATGTGGCAGCATCATAGTA
>SCVT01000354.1 GCA_004296815.1 Reyranella sp.
GCCGCAGAGCCGGCGGACGTCCTCGCCGGCCACGAACATGCTGCGCGGCGCGGCGGCCAGCCGGCCGCGCACGCGCTCGTATTCCGCCGGCGTCAACTCCTCGAAGAATCGCACGATGGCGCCCTCCAGCGGCGCATCGAAGGTCCAGCCGAGGCCGTGGCGCTCCAGCACCGAGCCGACCTCGAAGCCCTTCACGGCGAGGCAGGGCACGCCGAAGAAGCCCGCCTCGTAGAAGCGGCAGGGCATCAGCCAGCGCGAATTGTGGTCGGTGTGCTCGAGGTCGAGCGCCCAGGCGAAGTCGACCTCGCCATACATGCCCTCGAGATCCTGGTGCGGCAGGTAGGGCCCGCCATAGTCGATGTTGGGGTGGCGGCGCAGCGCCGCGTCGAACTTCGCCTGCTCGACGGTGGTGAGGACGCCACGGAACTGGAACACGACACGGCCCCGCAGTCGCTCGGCGAGGCGTGTGATGAGATCGAACGTCTCCTCGCCACGGATCAGGCCGAAATAGCCCACCACCCAGGGCCGCTTCCCGTCGACGGCGTGGCGCAGCGCCGGTGTGCGCCGCGAGATCGAGGGATGGAGCTTGTTCTCGAGCAGGAACCAGTCGCCGCGATAGCGCTGCACCTTGCGATAGAAGGCGCGGTGGAAGCCGGGCGAGGAGAGGACCAGCAGCCGCGTATGGCGGAGGCAGATCCGTTCGACGGCGCGGATCATGCGTGACGCCAAAGTGTCGCGGATCAGGATCGGCGGGATGTCGAGCACCTCGTAGGTGAGCGGCGCGCGCGAGAAGGCGATGAGACGCGCCAGCATCGCCAGCACGAGCTGGTCGATGTTGCGCGCGTAGTAGGCCGACGCGCCCTTGAGACGATGCCGGTTGGCGAAGATCGTCGGGATGGCGCGCAGCAGCGCGCCGAGGCGCTGGCCGTAGCGTCCGTCGCTCGTCAGGCCGAGCGGCACATGCGGCCAGGTCGGCTGGTATTCGCTGTTGTAGCGGCGGCGGCGGAAGCCGAACACGGTGACGCGATAGCCGTTGTCGACGAACTGCTGCACGCGCTTCAGCGTGCTGGCGTCGGTGACGTCGGGGCAGAAGAACAACAGCTCGCGCCTATCCTTGTTTTGGCCGGCGTTGGTCGCGCGCACGTCTTCCGACTCGTCGATCACGTGCGGCTCTTCGACCAATTCCTCGTCCTGCAGATCGACCGAGCGGTGCATGTGGAGCGCCTCCTCGGGCGAGTATCGGAGAAGCGCCGTTTCTGCTGCGTGACCAATCTGTGGCGTTGCGTTCGTGCGCATCCGGACGGTCACAGGTTAGACACTGGCCGCGTGCTGCGTTGCGGTGTTTCGTGAGCCGCACATGAACGCAGCGATTTCCCTCGTCGCAGATGCTCCTGCAGCAACGCGCGCGCCGCGCTTCGAGCGCGTCGCCGTGAGCTGCGTGTTCGGCAATCCGCGCGATCTCAAATCGTGGTCGGGCGCGCCGGCCAACGTGTCGAGCGCGATGGAGCGACTCGGCGTCCGCGTCGAGGCGATCCATCCGCGCCTCAGCAGGGCGACCAAGCTCGGCGTCGCGCTGCGCGACGTGCTGGCGGGGCGCGGCCGGCCGGTGAGCAGCGAGCAGGTGCTGCGCAGCCTTGCGATGCGCCGGCGCGTGGCGCGCGAGGTGGCGCGGCAGGCGCACGACCTCGGCGTCCGTCACGTGCTGCACACCGGCACGCTCGACCTGCCGGCCAACGACCTGGTCGAGGGCGTGCGGCACTACCTCTACTGTGA
>SCVT01000355.1 GCA_004296815.1 Reyranella sp.
TGCCAGCACGGCAACGAACAACGAGGCGCGCTCACGTGAAGTGCGCCCTGCGACAGGTGCTACAAAACGGTACGTGTTGGTGTAGCACCTCGAAGCCGAGAAACCCGCGCAGATGCTGCATCGCCGGCCCGTCATGTGCTTGTCGGGACGGCGGCGCGGCTGTCGGGCGATTGCTACAGGGAAAGGATCCCTCGCTCCGCTCGGGATGACAAAGGAGAGTGACGACGACCGAGCGAGGCGAACAGGTCCGCCAATCGGACCTGAGTCGAGACTGCACGCGGCGTTGTTCGGTGTGTTCCGTGCAAGCCGTTGAGCGCGTTCGGTAATCGGCCGGCCAGCGGTCCGGGTTCCGGACACCTGGCCGGACAGTTCCCGAACAACTCGTGTTCGGAAAAGCGTCAGTCGGCCATCCGCACTTCGCGCTCGCGGCCGAGCTCGACCATCCACCGGGCGAGGTCGGGCTGGGCGCCGACCTGATGGCGATAGTGGCGACGCAATCCATCGATGAGGCGGCCTTGCCGTCCCAGGGCCTCGTCGGCGAAGCCGATCATCAGCGAGTTCGGCCAGGCGCGCGGGCGAATGGCGCGAAGTCTCTTGAAGAGCGAATCCTCGTCCTCGTCGGGATTGACCTGCGCGAGCAGCGTGAGCATGGCCGCGGTCGAGCGCGAGATGCCCATGTGGCAATGGACCAGCAGATGGCCGTCCGCGCGGCCCTCCCGCGATCCGCTGAGCTCGCGACCGAAGGCGATGATCTCCGCGACATGCTGCGGCCGGGGCATCACCTTGCCCGCCTCCGCGTCGATGACGTCGTGGAAGCGCAGCGTGGTGCGGTGATGGTCGCCGTAGCCCTGGAAGGCCTCGGTGACGGCCCTGTCCGGATCGAGCAGCGACAGGACGTGGCTGACCTTCCGGTCGGACTGAGCGGCAAGCTCTTCGATGCCGCAGACGGTCAGGAACGATATCGATATGGAACGCATTTCACTCTCTGGATGACCGCTCAGTCCGTCGCCGTCAGGTCGACGACGCGGGCCTTGTGATTGTAGAGGTCGATCTTCGACCACATGCGGGCGGAGGCGACGTCGTCGGCCTCCTTCTTCGTCGCGAAGGGGCCGTGCCAGGCGATGGTCTCGCGGACCGGCTTGTTCCAGTTGGCGCGCCGGTCTTCGATCTCGTACTCGGCCTCGAACACGAACCACATGGCTGAAGTCACTCCGCTTCTGGCTGGCAGCGCACGACCCTAGCCGAGGCGCCTGACATCCGTGAGGCGACCGGTCACCGCAGCCGCGGCGGCCATGGCGGGCGACATCAGGTGGGTGCGGCCGCCCGCGCCCTGGCGGCCCTCGAAGTTGCGGTTCGAGGTGCTGGCGCAGCGCTGGCCCGGCGCCAGCCGGTCGGGGTTCATGCCGAGGCACATCGAGCAGCCGGGCTCGCGCCATTCGAAGCCGGCGTCGGTCAGGATGCGGTCGAGCCCCTCCTCCTCGGCCTGCCGCTTCACCAGGCCGGAGCCCGGCACGACCAGCACGCGCACGCCGTCGGCGACGCGGCGGCCTTTCGCGACCTCGGCCGCGGCGCGGATGTCCTCGATGCGGCCGTTGGTGCAGGAGCCGATGAACACGACGTCGATGGCGATGGCGTCCAGGCGCTGGCCGGGTACGAGTCCCATGTACGCGAGCATGCGCCGCTGGCCCTCGTCGGTGGGCACCGGGACAACGCCGTCGATCGGCACGACGGTCTCGGGATTGGTGCCCCAGGTGACGAGCGGCACGATCGTGGAGACGTCGAGCGTCGTCTCGCGGTCGAACGCGGCATCGTCGTCGGAGCGCAGCGTGCGCCAGCCGGCGACGGCGCGGTCGAAGGCCTCGCCCTTGGGCGCGAACGGGCGGCCGTCGATGTAGGCAAAGGTCGTGTCGTCGGGCACGATCACGCCGGCGCGCGCGCCCATCTCGACCGACATGTTGGCGAGCGTCATGCGGCCCGCCATGTCGAGCGCAGCAACAGCGTCGCCCGCGAACTCGATCAGGTGGCCGTTGGCGCCCGACGCACCGACCTTGCCGACGATGGCCAGCGCCAGGTCCTTGGCCGTGGTGCCGAACGGCAGGCGGCCGGTCGCTGCGATCCTCATGCGGCGCGCGCGGGACTGCACCAGCGTCTGCGTCGCCAGCACATGCTCGACCTCGGTGGCGCCGATGCCGAAGGCGAGCGCCCCCAGCGCGCCGTGCGTCGAGGCGTGCGAGTCGCCGCTCACGATCGTCTGGCCGGGCAGCGAGAAGCCCTGCTCCGGCCCCACGACATGGACGATGCCCTGCCGGTCGTCGTTCAGCGGGAAATAGGGAACACCGAAAGCGGCGACGTTGGCCTCGAGCGTCGCAACCTGCTCGCGCGAGCCCGGCTCGTCGATACCGGCGCTTCGGTTCGCCGTCGGCACGTTGTGGTCGGCGGTGGCGAGCGTCTGCTTCGGGCTGCGCACGGGACGGTTCGCGGCGCGCAGGCCTGCAAACGCCTGCGGGCTGTGCAGCTCGTCCACGAGATGGCGGTCGATGTAGAGCAGGTCCGTCCCGTCGCCCAGCTTCTGCACGACATGGGCATCCCAGATCCTGTCGAGCAATGAGCGTGGGGTATCGGACATCAGGCGGCCTGCTTGTCGTTCCCTTCGCCCACGCGCGCGGCGAGCGACGCGGCCATGAACTCGTCGAGGTCGCCGTCCAGCACCTTCTGCGGGTCGGAGCGCTCCACGTTGGTGCGCAGGTCCTTCACCATCTGGTAGGGCTGCAGCACATAGGAACGGATCTGGTGGCCCCAGCCGATGTCGGTCTTGTTGGCCTCGGCCGCCAGCCGCTCGGCCTCGCGCTTCTGCAGCTCGACCTCGTAGAGGCGCGCCTTCAGCATCTGGATCGCCTTGGCGCGGTTCTGGTGCTGCGAGCGCTCCTGCTGCACGGCGACCGCGATGCCGGTCGGCAGATGGGTGATGCGCACGGCCGAGTCGGTCTTGTTGACGTGCTGTCCGCCCGCACCTGAGGCGCGGTAGGTGTCGACGCGCAGGTCCTTGTCGACCAGCTCGATCTCGATGTTGTCGTCGACCTCGGGATAGACCCAGGCGCTGGCGAACGAGGTCTGGCGGCGTGCGTTGCCGTCGAACGGGCTGATGCGCACCAGGCGATGCACGCCCGACTCGGTCTTCAGCCAACCGTAGGCGTTCGGGCCCTCGACCTTGAAGGCGCACGACTTGATGCC
>SCVT01000356.1 GCA_004296815.1 Reyranella sp.
TCAAGACGGGCTTGCTGCCGCGTTTGCCGCAAGACCTCTTCCCCGGCGGTGCAAAGGCCGGCTGGTGGCTGAAGGGCGTCCAGCTCGATCTCGAAGCGAAGGGCCTGATCGGGCGCATCGACTCCAAGCCGATGCGCCTGCGTCGACTATGACGTCTCGTTCCGGGACGTCTCGTTCCGGAACGCTGGCCGCAGCGCCCATACCATAGGCACGGTGGTGAGCGCCACGCAGGCCACGATGGCGAGCGCCGTGGTGAGGCCGATCTGGTCGCCCAGCAGGCCGAACAGCAGCGGGCCGGTGGCGCCGGCGACCGAGCCGCCGGTGTAGAAGATCGCGAAGGCGCGGGTGCGCCGCTCCGGGCTCACGAACTCCGGCACCGTGCCGTAGAGCACCGACGACGTGCCGTTCAGCATCAGGCCGATCGCCGGCAGCAGGACCAGCGCGAGGTCGAGCTGCAGCGGGAGCGCGGCGAGGATCAGCAGAGTCGTCGCGACCTCGGTGAGGATCACCGACGGCACCACGCCGAGCTTCAGGCCGACCCAGCCCATCACCAGCTTGCCGGCGGCACCGCCCGCGAAGAGCAGCGACAGGCCGAGGCCGATGGTCGGCAGGTCGGCGCCTTTGTCGCGCAGGAGAAACGGCAGGAAGATCAGGAAGCCGGTGCGCACCAGATCGTCGGCGATGTGGATCGAGAACAGCAGCCAGTAGGCCCAGGGCCGGTCCTGGCCCGCGACGTTCTTCGCGGGCTCCGCAGTGCCGTGTGTCACGATGGGCTTCAGCGAGGTCAGGATGATGGTGGCGCCCAGCACGGCGACGGCGGCCATCACGATCATGGTCTGCTGCCAGCCGAGTGAGGCGGCGACGAGCGCGAACAGCGCGGGCAGGGCGACCTTGCCGACGTCGCCGGAGAAATTGTAGGTGCCGAGCGCGGTGCGCGAGCGCTCGCCGTGATAGGCGGCGGCGACCAGGCTCGAGGCGATCGGGTGCTGCGTGCTGCCGCCGAGGCCCGCGAGCAGCAGGCCCGCGATGACGCCGTAGAGCGAACCGGTGAAGCCCGCGAGGCAGTAGCCGACGGCGATCAGGCAGGTGCCGAGCGCCAGCACGCGCACGCCGCCGAACCGCTCGGCCAGCATGCCCGATGGGATCTGGCCCACGGCCATGGCGCCGGAATAGACCGTCTTCAGGGCGCCGATCGCGGCATAGCTCAGGCCGAACTGGGCCTGCAGCAGCGGATAGAGCACGTTCAGCAGGTCGGTGAAGCCGTCGTGCAGGGCATGTGCGCCGCCGCAGACGGTGAGCGTGCGCCGGGCGGTGGTGGAGGGAGGTGTGACGGCGACTGTCATCGCGCCGTCACATTACTAGCGACCCGGAATGCGATCCATCCAGAAGGCGAGCTGCTGCTGGAAGTCGCTCTCGGCGAAGGCCCTGTCGGTGATGATCGACGGCTTGCCGGTGCGCGGATAGCGCACACTCTGCAACCGCGCGAACTTGGTGTCGCTCAGGTGCAGGATCAGCACGTCGCCCTGGCGGCGGTGGAAGACGAACTCGTGGATCTTGCGGATGTTCACGAGGCTCACGACGTAGCGGCCGCTGTCGTTCTCGCCCGAGAGCTGGCGAACCGGGATATCGCGGCCCTCGTTGGTGATGCCCATCAGCGCCAGGGCCTCGGGCGCCATCATGTTGTCCTTGCCGGTGTTCTGGATCAGCCGCACCAGCCGGTCGCCGCGCGGCGACAGCGTGTGGGTGGTGCGCGGCGTGGCGCAGGCGGCGAGCGGCAGGAGGAGGGCGGCGGCGAGGAGGGGACGGCGGGAAACGCTACGCGTGCTCAAAGGTCAGTCCTTTCCCTGCATGTCGATCATGACCGGCGCGATCTCGCTCAGCGCGCCGCCGCGGACCGCGCGGAAGAAGCAGTTGTGGCGACCGGTATGGCAGGCGACGCCGGTCTGGTCGACCAGCACGAGCAGAGTGTCGCCGTCGCAGTCGACGCGCAGATCGACCAGCGTCTGGACGTGGCCCGACGTGTCGCCCTTGCGCCACGGAGCTTGCCGCGAGCGCGACCAGTAACAGACACGGCCCGTGCGCATGGTCTCGGCCACGGCGTCGCGGTCCATCCACGCCATCATCAGGACTTCGCCGGTGTCGTGCTGCTGGGCGATGGCTGGCACGAGCCCCTGGGCGTCGAACTTTATGGCTGCGACGGCGGCGTCGATCTCGGGCCGTTGATAAGTCGTCGGCATGGCTGCCTTGGCCTCCGGAAGGAACGGCGCGTATAATCGCCGTCCGTTCGCTTGGCAAATCGGGAACTCCGTGAAGAAAACGGCCAAAGCCGCCCCGCACTCCCACGATCACGATCATTGCGTCGAGGATGCCCTGGCCGCGGCGGAGAAGGTCTGCGCGGCCAAGGACCTGCGCTTCACGCCGCTGCGCCGCCGCGTGCTCGAGCTGGTCTGGTCGAGCCACAAGCCGGTCGGCGCCTATGCGCTGCTCGACAGCCTGCGCAACGAGGATCTGGGCTCGGCGCCGCCCACCGTCTACCGCGCACTAGACTTCCTGATCGAGAACGGCCTGATCCACCGCATCGAGCGCATGAACGCCTTCGTGGGCTGCAGCCATCCCGGCGAGACCCATCGCGGCTTCTTCCTCATTTGCAGCGAGTGCGGCAACGCCGAGGAGCTGCAGGGCGAGAGTCTGTCCGAGACGATCTCGACCA
Source organism: Reyranella sp. (assembly GCA_004296815.1). Taxonomy (GTDB): domain Bacteria; phylum Pseudomonadota; class Alphaproteobacteria; order Reyranellales; family Reyranellaceae; genus Reyranella. Next base: position 2,711 of record SCVT01000356.1, read on the forward strand.
GCGCCGCCCGCCGCGGCTTCACCGCGCGCGACATGACCCTCGAAGTGACGGGCGTCTGCGGAGATTGCCGCAAGGCTTAGCCGGCGAGGATGCTTTCGACGATCTCTTGCACGTTGAAGGCTTCGTCCAGCGTGGCGAGATGGTGCGGCTCGCCGCGCGCGAGCTTCGCCACGCCTTCGAGCTGTCGCTTCAGCGCGAGAGGGCGGGCCTGTTCCTGAGGCAGCGCGTCGGGCGCGGGCTGCCATGAGCCGTCGGGCATTCGGCGTTCGGCGATGGACCAGTCGCAGAGTCGCACGGCGCCCTTGTCGCCCTCCAGCATCCAGATGTTGTGATCGTCCTTCGTGGTCTCGCTGACGGCGCCGGTGAGCGTCACGGGGAGATTGCCGGCCTTCAAGGTCGCACCGATGCGGCGTTCCGACTTGCCGGCGTCGGGGAAGGTGGCCTTGCCGCTCACGCCCTTGAGCGGGCCGCCGAGACGGCGCGAGAGGAATAGGAAGTGCGAGACGACCTCGCGCGTGAAGCCGCCCTGCGCCGGCTTGTCGAGCCAGGCCACGGCGTCGGCCTGCCACGGGCGCGGCCAGGTCTTGAAGCCGACTTCGATGGTGATCCGCTGCGGCGTGCCGATCGCGCCGCTCTCGACCCAGCCCTTGATCGCCGCGACGGCGGGCGAGGAGGCGAAGGGGAAGTTCACGGCGCCCTTGGCTCCCGCTTGCGCCACGAAGGCGCGGGCGTCGGTGACGTCGACAGCGAGCGGCTTCTCGCCGAAGAAGCTCTTGCCCGCGGCGAGGGCGGCGCGGGCGTGACCGAGGTGAGAGGCCGGCGGCGAGGCGACATAGACGCAGTCGCTCGCCGCGATGACGGAAGCCGCGTCGGGCATCCGCGGCACCTGCGTGAAAGCCTTCTCCATGCGCTGCATGGCGGCGGGCGACGGATCCCAGATGCCGCACGCGTGCATCAGGCCGGGATCCTGGCGGACGATCGCGTTCAGCAGGCGCTCGCCCATGATGCCGGCGCCGATGACGCCGATCGCGACGCTCTTCACGCGTTATGTGCGCGGTTCAGGCGCTCGAAGCCCTCGGCGAGATCGGTCTTCA
>SCVT01000357.1 GCA_004296815.1 Reyranella sp.
CTCCAGCTTCCCCTCGCCCAGCCGCTCCTTGAGGTCGGCCAGCTCGGCGTTGCGATAGCGCCGCGGCGTGTCGAGCAGCAGGTTGACGGCACAGCAATCGGCCACGTCCTCGATGCGGCCTGACGCATAGGTCTTCACGACCGCATCGACGGCACGCCACAGGGCCGGCGACGGCATCGCGGGCGTGGGCCTCGGCGCGGCATCGTGCAGGATGGTCGCGAGCAGCGGCGTCAGCTTCGACATCGGCGCGTAGGTCCGGTTGGCGAAGGCGAAAATGCCCCAGCCGCGGTCGGGCAGCATCAGCACGTGCGAGCCGTAGCCCGGCAGGCCGCCGGAATGATGCAGCAGGCGGCCGAGCGTCGCGCTGTGCGTGTTCACCAACCCGTAGCCGTAGGCGCTGGGCAGCGCGGCCGGCAGGTCGGGCTGGAAGGGCGGCGCGTGGTAGAGGCCCAGCTCGCGCACGCTCGCGCGGCGCACCGGGCCGGTCTCGGGATCGTCGCGCGCCGGCCACGCCGAGAGCAGGAAAGCGACCCAGCGCGCATAGTCGGGGGCGGTGGTCGCGAGGCCGCCCATGGCGCCGACCTCGCCGTCCGGCTCGATCCGCTCGCGCGACCAGTCCGCGCCGTCGAGCCGGTAGCCGAAGGCATAGTCGCCGGCGCTCGCGGCGACCGCATCGAAGGTTGTGCGCGCCATGCCGAGCGGCTCGAGGAAGGTCCGGCGCACGTAGCGCTGGTATGGCTCGCCACTCACGTTGGTGAGGACGCGGCCGAGCAGCGCGTAGCCGAAGTTCGAGTATTCGAAGGCGAGGCCCGGGCTGCGCGCGAACAGCCGGCCGGTGGCGATCACACGGTCGAGCTCGGCAGGAGTCATGCCCAGCACGCGGTCGCCCCACGGATCGTCGGTGACGAAGCCCGCGACGTGGCACATGAGGTCGCGCACCGTGACGGGCTTGGCGTCGGCGGTCGCGGGCTTCACGGCGGCGAACTGCGGCACGTACTCTGCCAGCGGCGCATCGAGCACGAGCTTGCCGGCGTCGCGCAGCGAGAGGATCGCGAGCGACGTCGTGTGCTTGGTCATCGAGGCGATGCGGAAGGCGGTGTCGCGTCCCACGGGACGACCGGCCTCGCGGTCGGCGTGGCCCACGGTCGCGACATGGACGAGCTTCCCTTCCCGGACGATGCCGGCGACGAGGCCCGGCAGGGTGTGCTCGAGGGCGAAGGCCGAGCAGGCGACGTCGATATCGGCGAAGCTCATATCTCGGCGTAAATCTCGATCAAGTTGCCGTCGGGATCGCGGAAGAAGATCGTGCGATGGCCGAACGCATGGTCGGTGAGCGGCGAGATCAGCTCGACGCCACGCTCCTGCAGCGTGGCCGCGCACTCGCCGACCGCGGTCGGCGGCACGCGGAAGGCGAGCTGCAGGGACGCTGCCCCCGGGGCAGCCGGCGGATCGCCGAAGCGGCCGGGCGCGCTCAGCGCCAGCGTGTTGGCGCCGACGCGATACTCGACCCAGCGCTCGCTCAGCACGCGGAGCAGCGGGAACTCCATGACGGTCTCGTAGAAGCGGCGCATCGTCTCCATGTCGCGGGTGAAGAGGACGGTGTAGTCGACCTGGCGGATCTGGCTGAGAGCGGATTGCATTGAAGGATGATAACCTCATCCGGATGATAAAGCGTGACATGATTGTTCAAGACGACCTCGCGGTCGGACAAAGGCCCGCCGTCATGACACTGCTGGGCGACCCGCGACGGCCGGACAGCGTCAAGCGCGACGGCCGGTTCAATGCGGAGGATATCGACACGGTTGCGCGGCTCCAGTCTGCGCTCGCCACCCTCGAGTCGTATTCGTTCTATTACGTCGACGACCATGACGCGCTGATCCGGCGACTCGAATACGAACGTCCGCACCTCGTGTTCAACCTGTGCGACGAAGGTTTCCACAACCGGCCGGACATGGAGCTGCACATTCCGGCGCTGCTCGAGATGCGGGGCATGGCCTATACGGGCGCGCCGCCCTCGTGCCTTGCCATGTGCTACGACAAGTCCCTGGTAAGGGGTCTGGCGCAGGTGCTGAACATCCCCGTGCCGAACGAGATCCGGCTCCTCCCCGACCAGCCTGTCCCGGCTTCGCTCGCCTATCCGCTCTTCGTCAAACCGGCGCGGGGGGACGGCAGCTTCGCCATCGGCGACTGGTCCGTCGCCGCCGACAGGCCGGCGCTTCTGGCCGCGATCGCCCGGCTGAGGGGGCGGCACGCCGTCCGCGACATCCTCGTGCAGGAGTTCCTGGAGGGACGCGAATACACCGTCGGCATCATCGGCAATGTCGGGAGCGGCCTGACGGTATTGCCGATCATCGAAGTCGACTACTCCGCGTTCCCCTCCGGTCCGCACATTCAAAGCTACGACTCGAAATGGGACGCCTCTGCTTCGGCGTTTGCCGACATACGCTTCCGCAAGGCGGAGATCGGCGAGGCCGAGGCACGGAACATGGAGAAGGCGTCCGTCGCCCTGTTCGGTGCGCTCGGGTGCCGCGACTATGCCCGCTTCGACTTTCGCGCCGGCACGGATGGCGTGATCAGGCTGCTCGAGGCCAACCCGAATTCCAGCTGGTGCTGGGACGGGAAGATGGCGGTCATGGCCGACATTGCCGGCATGGGCTATCCGGGCATGCTGCAGGCGATCCTGGACTGCGCATGGAAGAGAACGCGGTGACCAGTCGGCGATTCGGGCGTGAATTCGCGGTCGGGTAAGGGCAGACTGAGGCGGGGGCCCGAAAGCCCGGGAAGAGGCGACACATGAGACGGCGCGATTCTATTGCCATGCTCGGCGGAGTCGCGGCGGCATGGCCGCTCGGCGTGCGCGCCCAGCCGCGAAAGATCCCGCGGCTCTGCTTCCTGACATTCGATCCGGGATCGCTGCAATCGACGCGCTACAGCGCCTTTTTCGAGGGATTGCGCGATCTAGGATACGTCCCGGGGCAGACCATCAACATCGACTATCTATCGGCGGACGGCCAGGCCGTGCGCTATGCCGCCCTCGCCGCCGACTGCGTGAGTCGCGGCGCCGACGTGATCGTCACCTCGACGACGCCCCTCACCCAGGCCGCGAAGCAGGCGACGCAGACCATCCCGATCGTGATGGTCGGCCTCGGCGATCCCGTGGGCGCCGGCCTGGTCGACAGCCTCGCCCGGCCCGGTGGAAACGTCACCGGGCTGTCCAGCATGGCTCCCTCACTCGCCGTCAAGCGGCTGGAGCTGCTGAAGGAGCTCGTGCCGCAAATCTCGCGCGTGCTCGTGCTTTCGTACCTGGCCGACCCGATTGCACCTCCTCAGGTGAAAGCGCTCGAAGAGACGGCGCGCTCGCTCGGCATCAAGCTCCAGATCCAGGACATCCGCACGGCCGACGACCTTCCCCTTGCTTTCGATGCAGGAGCGAAGGAACGCGTCGAAGCAGTTACGACGACCGGTGAGAGCATGTTCGTGGTCAACCGCGCCCGCATGACCGAGCTGGCGGCGCGTCACCGGCTGCCGGGCGCATACCACCTGGCGGTCATCGCCGAGGCCGGCGGCCTGATGGCCTATCAACCGGTCACGACTGTTCAGCACCGTCGCGCCGCGACCTACGTCGACAGGCTGCTCAAGGGCGCCAAGCCGGCCGACCTGCCGATCGAGCAGCCGTCGAAGTTCGAGCTCGTCATCAACCTGAAGACCGCCAAGGCACTCGGTCTCACCGTGCCGTCGAGCCTGCTCGTACGGGCCGACGAGGTCATCGAGTAAAAGGCACGCCTTCGCCGCCTTTCCGCCGCGGTTGCAGCGGATCGTTGCCGGCCATGGGGAAGGCCAAGCGAGCAATCGAGGAACAGGCAGCGGACGATGGCGCAGCTGAGGGCGCACTCGTTGCGCTGCTGGCGGCCGGGCTGCGCCTGCAAGCATTGGACAGCCTCTGGCGGGTGAGCGGCAACACGCTGCCGCACCGTGCGCTGCTGCGCGAGGCGGGCGGCGCCTGGAACCGCTTGGACCAGTGCTGGGAATTCACCGCCGAGGATCCCACCGCGAAGATCGTCGCCGCTCTCGAGGCGATGCCGACCGGCAGCGGCCACAACAGCGGCGAGGCCGAGGCGTCCAAGCCGCATTACTTCGGCCATCGCGCGCGGGTGCGCGAAAGGGTGCTGAAGGCCGGCGTCGAGACCCTGCCCGACTACGAGCTGCTGGAGCTGCTGCTCTTCTATTCGATCGAGCGGATCGACACCAAGCCGCTGGCCAAGCGGCTGCTGGAACGGTTCGGGACCCTGGGCGACGTGTTCGCGGCCGAGCCCGCGCAACTGCGCGAGTTCGAGATCGACCAGCGGACTCTGGTCCATTTCAGGGCGCTGCGCGAAAGCGGCCGGCGGCTGGCCGAGCGCAAGGTCAAGGACATGCCTGTCCTCACCAACTGGCAGCAGCTCATCGACTACTGCCATGCGGCCCTCGCACACGAGAAGACCGAGCAGTTCCGTATCCTCTTCCTCGACCGCAAGAACGTGCTGATCGCCGACGAGGTGCAGCAGCGCGGCACCATCGATCACACGCC
>SCVT01000358.1 GCA_004296815.1 Reyranella sp.
GGAGCGGCGACACCCAGCCGAGGTCGAACGACAGGACCTGGGCCGCGATGGTGGTGCCCACGTCGGCGCCCAGCATGACGGCTAGCGCGATCGAGAGCGGGATCAGGCCGCGGCCGGCGAAGGAGGAGAGCAGCAGCGCCGTCGCCGTGCTCGATTGCAGCACGCCGGTGATCGCGAGCCCGCCCGCGAAGGCGGTGAAGCGGTTGCGCGAGCAGGCGCCGATGGCGCGGCGCAGGGTGGCGCCGAACGCGCGCGTGAGGCCGGTGCGCACCATGCGCACGCCCCAGAGCAGCAAGCAGACGCTGCCCAGCACGTTCAGGATTGTCTCTACGCCATGCATGATTGCCGAATCCTACGCCTCGCCGAACGATTATGAAAGTTTTGTTACGACGCGAGCCGCGTCGCTTCGTCCATGAACGCCCGCACCAGGGCCACACGACGGCGCTCCTGCAGGCACACCGCATATTCGGCCACCGCAAGGTCACTGTCGGAGATGGCGATGCGGCGGAAGCGGCGGTCCTCGCCGAGCTCGCTCGCGAACACCGCGCCGACGCCGAATCCTGCGGCGACCGCCTCGCGCACGCCCTCGCGGGTCTGCACCTCGACGATCGAGGCCGGCCTGATATCGGCAGCGGCCATGGCCTGTTCAAGCACTTCGCGCGTGATCGAGCCGCGCTCGCGCAGCACCAGCTCCTGGCCCGCGAGGTCGGCGAGCTTCATGCGCCCGCGCTTGCCGAGCGCATGACCCGCCGGTGTGAACAGCACCACGCGGTCGGTGCGCAGCCGCACGGCGTGCATGCGCGGATCGGAGATGCTCTTGGCCATCACCGCGACGTCGGCCTCGTGGCGCAACAGGCGCTCCAGCACAACGGCGGAGTTGTCGATCGACAGCGCAAAGGTGAGGCCGCCGGCGCGCTTCCGGAGCGCCGCCATGATGGGCACGACGTGGTGGGCGGAGTCGGCGGCGATGCGAAGATGGCCGCGGGTCAGCGCGCGCTCGCCTTGCAGCAGCGCCTGCGCTTCGTCGTGCAGCGCGAACAGGCGCGTCGTGACGCCGTGGAGTTGGCGGCCGGTCTCGGTCGGCGTGACGATGCGGCCGCGGCGGTCGAACAGGCGCACGCCGTAGCTCTTCTCGAGCGCGGTGACCTGGCCCGAGAGGTTGGGTTGGCTGAGGCCCGAGGCACGGGCGGCGGCGGAGAAGGAGCCTGCCTCGGCGACGAGATGGAAGGCGCGGAGCTGGGTCGGCGTCATATATGTGAAACCTATAGATAACATACGGATTATATAGTGGACGGATAGACAGTGCGAGCCGATCATCCGCCCATGCCACACGCCAAGCCTGCCCAGTCCGAAACCGGCGATCCGCTGCTGCTGACGCCCGGCCCGCTCACCACCTCGGCCAGCGTCAAGCAGGCCATGGTCCACGACTGGGGCTCGCGCGACGCAGGCTTCATCGCCATCAACAAGATGGTGCTGGAGAAGATCGCCGAGCTCGCAGGCGCCGAGGGCACCCACGTCACCGTGCCGGTGCAGGGCTCCGGCACCTTCGCCGTCGAGGCGATGATCACCTCCTTCGTGCCGAAGTCCGGCAAGCTGCTGGTCGTCATGAACGGCGCCTATGGCCAGCGGGCGAAGAAGATCGCCGAGATCGCGGGCCGCGGTGTCGCGACCTACGAGACGCCGGAAGACACGCCGCCGGATCTCGCGAAGCTCGAGGCGATGATCGCGGCCGATCCGGCCATCACCCACATCTTCGCCGTCCACTGCGAGACCACGTCGGGCATCCTGAACCCGATCGGCGAGATCGCCGCGCTGGTGAATAAGCTCGGCCGCCGCCTGCTGGTCGACTCGATGTCGGCGTTCGGCGCGATCGAGATCGACGCCCGCAAGGTTCCCTACGATGCGCTGGCCGCTTCCTCGAACAAGTGTCTCGAGGGCGTGCCCGGCCTGGGCTTCGTCGTCTGCCGCAAGGAGGCGCTCGCCCAGTGCAAGGGCAACGCGACCACCCTGGTGCTCGACCTGTTCGACCAGGCCGAGGGCTTCGCCAAGACGGGCCAGTACCGCTTCACGCCGCCGATCCACGTCATCGTGGCGCTCGGCAAGGCGATCGAGGAGCACGCGGCCGAGGGCGGCGTCGCGGGCCGCGGCAAGCGCTACCGCGAGAACGCCAAGGTGCTGATCGACGGCATGCGCGCCATGGGCTTCCGCACCCTGCTGCCCAACGAGCTGCAGGCGCCGATCATCGTCACCTTCCACATGCCGAC
>SCVT01000359.1 GCA_004296815.1 Reyranella sp.
TCAAGCTGAAGTCCGACATCCTCGAGAGCTATACCGACAAGGACGGCAAGGAGTTCACCTTCAAGCTGCGCGCCGGCCATAAATGGTCGGACGGCCAGCCCTTCACGACCGAGGACTTCCGGTATTTCTGGGAAGACGTCGCCAACAACAAGGACCTCTCGGCCTCCGGCCCCAACGTCGAGCTGCTGGTCGACGGCCAGCCGCCCAAGGTCGAGATCATCGACCCGCTCACGATCAAGTACACGTGGGAGAAGCCCAACCCCTACTTCATCGAGAGCCAGGCCCGTGCCGCCCCGCTCTTCCTGTTCCGGCCCGCTCACTACCTCAAGAAGTTCCACGCCAAGTACACGCCCGAGGCCGAGATCCTGAAGGCGGCTAAGGGCGGCCAGACGAGCTGGGTGGCGATCCACCGCCGGCTCGACGTGATGTACGCCAACGACAACGTCGACCTGCCGACGCTCAATCCGTGGGTCAACACCACGGCTTCGCCGGCTCAGCGCTACGTCTATATGCGCAACCCCTACTACCACCGCATCGACGAGAAGGGGCAGCAGCTCCCCTACGTCGACCGCGTGATCTTCACCGTCGCCGCGGCCAACCTTGTGCCCGCCAAGGCCGGCCTCGGCGAGGCCGACCTGCAGCCGCGCTACCTCAACATGCGCGACTACACCTTCCTGCAGAAGAGCGCGCAGACCTCGGGCGTCAAGGTCAACCTCTGGGAGTCGGGCTCGGGCTCGCAGCTCGCGCTCTATCCCAACCTGACAGCCAACGACGAGGAATGGCGCAAGCTGATGCGCGACGTGCGCTTCCGCCGCGCGCTCTCGCTCGCCATCGACCGCGAGGAGCTGAACCAGGTCGTCTATATCGGTCTCGCCAAGCCCTCGAACAACACAATCATGCCGCGCTCCGAGCTCTTCAAGCCGGACTACGCGACCAAGTGGGCGCAGTACGATCCCAAGCTCGCCAACAAGCTGCTCGACGAGATCGGCCTCACCAAGAAGGACAGCCAGGGCACCCGCCTGCTGCCCGACGGACGGCCGGCGACGATCGTGGTCGAGCATGCCTCGGAGGAGACCGAGGACTCCGACGCGCTCGCCCTGATCGCCGACAACTGGAAGAAGATCGGCATCAGGATGCTGACCAAGCCGCAAACTCGCGACAACTTCCGGCTCCGTACCTTCTCCGGCGAGGCCGTGATGACCGCCTTCGCCGGCGCCGTCACCGCGGTGCCGACGGTCAACACCAGCCCCAAGGAGTTCGCACCGACCATGCTGGGCGGCCTGCAATGGTCGCGCTGGGGCATGTTCGTCGAGTCCAAGGGCCGCCAGGGCGAGAAGTGCGACATGGAGTCGGCCTGCAAGCTGCTCGACTACCTCAAGGAATGGGAGACCGGCGCCACGCCGGCCGACCGTCGCAAGGCCTGGGAGAAGATCCTGTCGACCAACGCCGACGAGGTCTTCTCGATCGGCACCGTGAACGGCATCCGCCAGCCGATCGTGGTCGGCCCGAAGATCCGCAACGTGCCGAAGGAGGCCTACTACGCCTGGGATCCGGGCGGGTATATCGGCCTCTACCAGCCCGACACGTTCTGGGTCGCGCAGTAAACGAAAACCCCGCTTCGACGAAGCGGGGTTTTTCTTTGTCTCACCACGTATCGATGTTCGGCCGTTTCTTGTGGGTGTGCGCCGGCCGCGGCTTGGCCTCGAGCAGCGCGGTCGCGATCCAGCGCCGGGAATCGGCGGGATCGATCACCTCGTCGATTTCGAAGTAGGTCGCGGTGCTGAGCGCCTTGCCGCGCGCATAGGCCGCCGCCACCATCTCGTCGAACAGCGCGCGGCGCTTGGCGGGATCGTCGATCGCCTCCAGCTCCTTGCGGTAGCCGAGCTTCACCGCGCCCTCGAGCCCCATGCCGCCGAACTCGCCGGTCGGCCACGAAAGCGCGAAGGCCGGGGCGTGGAACGAGCCGCCCGCCATGGCCTGGGCGCCGAGCCCATAGGCCTTGCGCAGCACGATGGTGCCGAACGGCACGGTGAGATTGGCGCCGGTGACGAACAGGCGCGAGCAGTGGCGGACCAGAGCGGTCTTCTCGATCTCGGGCCCCACCATCATGCCCGGCGTGTCGCAGAGGAACAGGATCGGGATGTCGAAGGCGTCGCAGAGCTGCAGGAAGCGCGCCGCCTTGTCCGAGCCGTCGCTGTCGATGGCGCCGGCGAGATGGACGGGATTGTTGGCCACGATGCCGAGCGGCTTGCCCTCGATGCGGGCGAAGGCCGTTACCATGCCCGGCCCGAAGGCGCGGCGGATCTCCAGCACCGATCCTTCGTCGCACAGCGTCTCGATGACGGCGCGCACGTCGTAGACCCGCAGCCGGTTCTCCGGGATCGCACGACGCAGCAGGCGCTGGTCGGCGGCACGCCACTCGGGGAGCGCGCCCTGGAAGTAGGAGATGTACTTCTTGGCGACGGCGACCGCCTCGGCCTCGTCCTCGACCGCGATGTCGACCGTGCCGTTGGGGACCTGGACGTTCATCGGCCCCACTTCCTCGGGCGAGAAGACGCCGAGGTTGCCGCCCTCGATCATCGCGGGACCGCCCATGCCGATCGACGAGTTCCTCGTCGCGATCACCACGTCGCAGCAGCCTAGGATCGCGGCGTTACCCGCGAAGCAGCGGCCGGAGTTGATGCCGACCAGCGGCGCCACGCCCGACAGCCGCCCGAAGATGTGGAAGGCCATGGTGTTGAGGCCGGCTACCGACTGCACGTCGATGTCGCCGGGCCGGCCGCCGCCGCCCTCGGTGAAGAAGACCAGCGGGATGCGCTGCTTCTCCACGATCTCGAACAGGCGGTCCTTCTTGTGGTGGTTGTTCTTGCCCTGGGTGCCGGCCAGAACCGTGTAGTCGTAGTGCGCGACGGCGACGCGGCTGCGGTCCGGCCCGAACAACGAGCCGTTGACGCGGCCGATGCCAGTGATGAGGCCGTCGGCCGGTGTCTTCTCGATCAAGTCCTCGACCGTACGGCGCGTCCGCTGGCTGGCGATGGCGAAGGCGCCGTACTCCACGAAGCTGTTGGGATCGACGAGATCGTCGAGATTCTCGCGCGCCGTGCGCTGGTTGGTCTTGCGCCGCCGCGCGACCGCATCGGGTCGCTTGCCATCGAGCGTCGTCGCCCGCCGGTCGAGATATTCCGCGAGGTCGGGGCGGATATGGTCGAGGTCGATCTTCTCCTCGGCCGCCGCCCCCTTCACCTCGACGTCGGCCTCCTCGACGAACAAGAGGGCGTGACCCTCATAGATCGTCTCGCCGGCCTCGACGGCGATGCGGCGCACGTAGCCGCGCGCCGGGCTGCGGATCTCGTGCTGCATCTTCATGGCGTCCATAACCAGCAGCGCCTGCCCCGCGGCGACCGCGTCGCCCTCCTTCACGGCGATGCTCACGATGGTGCCTTGCATCGGCGCCGGCACCGCCACCGTGCCCTCGGGCGCATCGTCCGACGCCGCGTCCGGCGCTGTCTCGGCCTTCGACTTGCCGAAGGCCAGCACGGCGAGCGGATCGACCGCGTCGACGCGCGCCCCGGCTTGGCGGCCACCTGATGCGGCAGCCGCGGGCGCGGCGAAGTAGAGGCCGGGCTCGAGCTTGCCTGCCTTGGCGATCAAGGCCGCCGCATGCTCGTCGACGAAGCGCGTATGGACCTTGTCGGCCCGGAAGGCGGGATCGGCGACCACGGCGCGCAGGAAGGCGATGTTGGAGGGCGCGCCCTCCAGCCGGAACGCAGCCAGCGCACGTTCCGCCTTTGCCAGCGCGTCGGCGAAGTCTGGCGACGGCGAATGCACGATCAGCTTGGCCAGCAGCGAGTCGAAGTTGGGGTTGGTGCGGTAGCCGGCGTAGCCGTAGCTGTCGACCCGCACGCCGGGACCCGACGGCGGCTCGAAGACCGTCAACGTGCCACCACCGGGCTTCGCCGAGCCGTCGGCGCTCATGGTCTCCATGTTGATGCGGAGCTGGATGGC
>SCVT01000746.1 GCA_004296815.1 Reyranella sp.
GCTCGCCAACCCCGCCTATAGCGAGGCCGAGAAGGCGATGTACCACACCTCCCCGGAGCGGCTGCAGCAATCTTACGATTTCTGGTCGGCGCGCTTCGTTGATACCTTCGCGCGCGCCGTAATCGGCGACCAGGACGAGCTGCGGAAGATCGAGGATGCCTGCCGCACCAACCTCGAGGAGAACGTGGCAGATCCCGAGCTGCGGCGGCGACTGACGCCCAACTATCGCGCCACCTGCAAGCGGCTGATCATGTCGGACACGTTCTATCCGGCGATGCAGAAACCGAGTGTCGCGCTGGTGACCGACGGCATCGACCGGATCGAGGCGGGTGGCGTGCGGACCAAGGACGGTGTCCTGCATGAGCTGGACGTGCTCGTGCTGGCGACCGGCTTCGACGGACATGCCTTCCTGCGGCCGATGGATGTGGTGGGCGAGAGTGGTCGGCGCCTCGCCGACGCCTGGGCGCAGGCCAATGAGGCCTACCGCTCGGTGGCGGTGCCAGGCTTCCCCAACTTCTTCATGCTGGTCGGTCCCAACAGCCCGATCGGCAATTTCTCTGTAGTCCTGATCTCCGAGATTCAGCTGGCCTATATACTGCAGCTCGCCGATTTGGTGCTTGGCGGGAAATGCCGCTCGGTGGCACCGAAGGAGGAAGCGACCCGCCGCTTCAACGTCGCTCTGCGCGAGGCCATGAAGAACACGGTCTGGGTGACCGGCTGCCGGAGCTGGTACCTCGACCGCAATGGCAATCCCGCGCTGTGGCCCTGGGGCTTCGAGCGCTTCCGCGAGGAGATGAACTCGCCCGACCTCGCGGACTTCGATTTCGCCGCCTGAATTCAACCATTTGCTCGAAGTAGCCCAGGCGCAGAAGGCGCGCCGATCCGCACCCAAACCTCTCAAGAAGGCCAGCGATGGATGATCTGACAGCATTGATGTCGTTCCTTCGCAAGCAACCGTCAATGTCTAGCGCGACAGTGGCGGAACGGCGCGCGGCCTACGACCGCGCCGAACGAGCCTTTACCCTGCCGGCTGGCGCGACGGTTCGACTCTGGGAACGCAATGGATTGATCGGAGAGCTGGTCGACCCGGAGCACCCAGTCGACGGTCGCACAGTCCTATATCTACACGGCGGCGGATATGTGATCGGATCTCCTCGATCGCATAGACATCTGGCCGCCGCGATTGCGATTGCGGCAAGTGCCAATGTACTGTTGCTCGATTATCGCCTCGCCCCGGAGCATCCGTTCCCCGCCGCAGTCGACGACGCCGTCGCCACGTATCGCCTACTTCTCCAGGATACCGGATCTCAGCGATTGGCCGTTGTGGGCGACTCGGCCGGAGGCGGCCTCACTGTGGCGACATTAGTCGCCGCCCTTAGTGCCGGTGATGCCATGCCTGCGGCCGCGGTCTGTTTATCTCCTTGGGTCGATTTGACGTGCGACACCACTGCACCGCCCCCCGCTACAATTGACGATCCACTCGTAAAGACTGAAGACATCTTAGCCTACGCTTCGTCCTATCTTGGAGCCATTCCGGCAACCCATCCCTTGGCATCACCACGGTTCGCGGATCTTCGCGGCCTGCCTCCAATGTTGATACACGCAAGCACTTCCGAAATGCTGGCGCCTGACTCGATGCGGCTGGCCGAAGCAGCGCGAGTTGCAGGCGTAGACGTCACTTTGGAAATGTTTGAGGGTGTCCCTCACGTTTGGCATTGGTTCTGGCCACGCCTTGAAACGGCAAAAGTTGCTATTGCAAAGGTCGGCACGTTTCTCGACGACCATTTGGATGGAGGCAATAGGCAGCAACGCAAACTGAAATAAGAGGAGGACGTCATGACGATGCCGGCGGAGACCGACACAACGAGTCCGAAATATCTGCGCGACAAGTACGCCATCGTCGGCGTCGGCGAGACGGCCTACATGCGCGGCTCGGGCATGACGACCCGCGCGCTCGGCACCTGGGCGGTGCGCAACGCGATCGAGGATGCCGGCCTGAAACCGTCCGACGTCGACGGCATACTGTCCTACCAGTCGGGCGATTCGACCTTCTCGACCTTCATCGCCGGCGACCTGGGCATCCGGCTCAACTTCTACATGGACGTGTTCGGCGGCGGCTCCTCGACGGAGGCGCTGGTCGGCCTGGCGATGGGCCTGATCGAGGCCGGCATGTGCAGGACCGTGGTGATCTTCCGCGCCATGAACGGTTTCAGCCAGGTCCGCATCGGCGGCACCGGCGCGCGCGCTGTGGCGCCAGTGTCGGGCGACATGCTGCACAGCCGCGCCTATGGCTGGCAGAGCGCGGGCCAGATGTTCAGCCCGACCTTCATGCGCCACATGCACGACTACGGCACGCGGCCCGAGCAGGTTGCCGCCGTCAAGGCGATCCACAGCGAGCATGCCTCGAACAATCCCAAGGCCTTCTACAAGGAGCGCGTCACTGTCGAGGACGTGCTCAAGAGCCGCATCATCTGCAAGCCGCTGCATCTGCTGGACTGCTGCGTCGAGACCGACAACGGCACGGCGATCGTCGTGACCAGTGCGGAGCGGGCGCGCGACTGCCGCCACCCGCGCGCGCTGATCCGCGGCGTCGTCGGCCGCTGCAGCAAGCCGCGCCTCGACATGCACTACCAGCACGGGCCGATCTCGACCGTCGCGGGCCGCTATGCTCGCGAGATCCTGTGGCCCAATTCAGGGGTCGGGCCGGAGGATATCGACGTCACCGGCTCCTA
>SCVT01000360.1 GCA_004296815.1 Reyranella sp.
GCAGCAGGCCGCGCAGGAGGACCGGGGTGGGGATCGGCACCAGCAGGATGCCGACCACGGCGGTCAGGAGGGTGCCGACGTAAAAATAGGCGTTGAAGGCGACGGAGCGGATCATGGGTAGGATAATAGTGAGCACTCACTCATTTGTCAATATCCTCGCCAAACGGACGAAATCCCCGACGGATAGCTCCTCCGCGCGGGAAGTCGGCGCCAAATTCAGCCCCTCGAGGACGGCCACAGGATCGGAATAGAGCCCCGCCAGGGCGCCGCGCAGCATTTTGCGCCTCTGGCCGAAGGCGGCGGCCGTAACGCGCTCCAGCGGGCGCAAATCCGCCTCCCGAGCGTCGCTGGGCTTGGGAGTCAAGCGAGCCACGGCCGAGGTGACCTTCGGCGGCGGCACGAAAGCGGAGGGAGCCACGTCGAACAGGCGCCGCACCTCGCAGACATGCTGCGCCAGGACCGACAGCCTTCCATAGTCCTTGGTGCGAGGCTCGGCCACGAGCCGGTCGACGACCTCCTTCTGGAACATCAGGACCATGTCGGCGATGTCGTCCGCGTCGTGCAGCCAGCGCACCAGCAGGGCGGTCGAGACGTTGTAGGGCAGATTGGCCACGATGCGGCGCGGTGCGGGGCCGAGATCGACTGGCCTGATCCGAAGGGCATCCGCCTCGATCGCCTCGAGTCGGCCGCCGGCCGCCTCCTGCAATTCGCGCAATGCCCCCAGCGCCCGAGGGTCGACCTCGACGGCAACGACCTTCGTCGCCCCTTCGAGCAGCAATGCGCGCGTGAGCCCACCCGGGCCCGGACCGATCTCGATCACCGTGCCGTCGCCGAGTGGCGCAGCGGCGCGCGCGATCCGGCGCGTCAGGTTGAGGTCGAGCAGGAAGTGCTGGCCGAAGCGCTTCTTCGCGTCGAGCCCATGCGCCGCGATGGTCTCGCGCAAAGGCGGCAGCGCGGCGACGCCGTCCATGCCGTACTAGCCGCTGCGGCGACGGGCCATATCGTCGGCCATGTCGATCGCCGCCAGCAGGCTCGCCGGATCGGCGCGGCCGGTGCCCGCGATGTCGAGCGCCGTGCCGTGATCGGGCGAAGTGCGCACGAAGGGCAGGCCGAGCGTCACGTTGACGCCGCCCGCGAAGTCGATGGTCTTGAGCGGGATCAGCGCCTGATCGTGATACATGCAGAGCGCCACATCGTAGCCTGGCCGCGCTGCGGCATGGAACAGCGTGTCTGCCGGCGCCGGGCCGCGCGCGTCGATGCCTTCGCGGCGCAGCGCTTCGATTGCCGGCATGATCACGCGGCGCTCCTCGTCACCCATGGCTCCCTGCTCGCCGGCATGCGGGTTGAGCGCCGCCACTGCGATGCGCGGTCTGTCGATCCCGAACAGGGACCGCAGGCCCTCCGCCGCGACCCGGCCGGTGCGGACGATCGCCTCGCCGTCGAGGGCGCGCACGGCGTCGGCCAACGAGAGGTGGATCGTGACCGGCACGACGCGCAGCTCCGGGCAGGCGAGCATCATCGCGACCTCGACGCCGCCCGCCAGCTCGGCGAGGAATTCGGTGTGCCCGGGATGGCGGAAGCCGGCATCCTGCAAGGTCTTCTTCTGGATGGGATTGGTCACGATACCTGCGACCTTGCCGTCCATCGCCAGATGCGCCGCCCGCTCGATCGCCTCGATCGTGGCGCCGGCATTGGCAGGGTCGGGATGGCCGGGCCGCACGGGCACGGATAGATCCACGGAAAGGACGGGCAGGGCGGTCGCGAAAGTCGCTTCGGCGTCCTGCGGCTGCGAGATCTCTCGCACCGGCACGTCGAGCCCCAGCTTGCCGGCGAGGGCGGCGAGGCGGGCGGGAGAGTCGATCACGAAGAACGGACGGCCCTTCGCGCGGCGCGCCAGCCAGGCCTTGAGGCTCAGTTCGCCGCCGACGCCGGCCGGCTCGCCCATGGTGACGGCGAGCGGCGCGGCGGAACTCACGACCCGCCCGTCATGTCTTGATGTCGATCGTCGCCTGGCGCCGCAGGTCGCGCATATAGCGCCGGCCGGCCGCGTCGAGCTTCTGCAACAGGAGCTGCTGGGAGATCGCGTCGCGGGTCGGCATGCCGTCGCCGCCGGCCTTGCTGCACAGGGACACGACCTGCAGGCCTTCGGCGACCCGGAAAGGCCCGGCCGTGCCGCCGATCGGGAGCTTGGGGATCTGGTCGTACATCTGCGGATTGCCGGAGAGGTCGCCGACCCGGATGTTGTTCAGGTCGCCTGAGGTCGCGCCCTTGACCTGACGGGCCTGGACGTGGAGGTCGCTGCACTGCTTTACGCCGGACATCGCCTTCTGCGCCTCCTGCGTCGCCCGGTTGGTCTCGTCCGGCGAGGCGTTGGGCGGCAGGGCCAATGTCATCTGGACGAGGTTGAGGCGAGCCTCGTCGGGTCGCGACGCAGCGAACGGCCGGCGATCGACGACGTAGAGGATATGCCAGCCTGCGCCCGATCGGATCGGGTCGGAATAGTTGCGCGGCTGGATGCGCTCGAGTGCGACGTCGAGCGCAGGGTCGAGCGAGCCCGGCAGGACCCACCCGAGGTCGCCGCCGGACGCGGCCGAGGCGCCTTGCGAGAACTGTTGAGCCACGGCGGCAAAGGGCGCGCCGCGACGGAGCTGCTCCATGATGCGATCGGCGCTGCGCTTGCCCTCGTCGACCGAATCGGCGCGGTCGACCGGCACGAAGATCTCGGCGACACGCGTCTCCGTCTTGCCGACGTTGGCGCGCATGCGCGACAGCGCGTCATCGATCTCCGCTTCGGAGACGTCGACCTGGCTGCGCACGCGGCGGCGAATGATCTTTGCCCAGGCGATCTGCGCTTCGAGCTGCTGGGTGGCGATATCGGGTGCGACGCCGACACTCTGCAGATATTGCCGGAACTGGCCGCGCGCCATGCCGGCTGAGCGCTCGATCTCGGCATAGCGATTCTGGATCTCGCCCTCGGTCGGCTTGACGCCCAGGCGCTTGGAGTCCTGGACCTGCAGCCGCTCGTCGATCATCTGCCGCAGCATCTGCTGGGCCATGCGCTGGCGAAGTTCGGGGCTGTCGGTGAGGCCAGATGTCTTGATTGCGAACAATACGCGTTGTGAGAGATCGAAGTCGGTGATGGCATCGTCATTCACACGCGCGACGACACGCAGGCCCTGGCTCGGCGCATTCTGGGCGGCGGCACCTTGCGCTGGCCCGCGCTGGGCCGACGCGGCGGCGGGCGCGAGCAGGATCGCTATCGCGGCGAGCGTGCCGAAGACGGGGACGCAGAAGGAGGGCGCGGACATTTCACCGACTGAACGAGAGAGGGGCATCCATTATATTCCGTGACAGGGTGGCTGCAACGCACGGCCCTACGGGGAGAAAGTGGCAACACACAGGCATTGCTTGACGCTCGGCGGTGGGTGGTTTAGCCGAACACGGCACAGTTGGGGGCAAAAAGTTTCGGGATGACGAGGGCATGACGACGGCACACCGTCCGTTGAGCGTTGCCAGCGCCTGGGAACGGGTTTGCTCGGGTATTGGCTATCATCTCGATAATATGGGCCGCTGGCTGATCGTGCGGGCGCCATCGATCGGCGCTGCATATGCGGGCATCCTGGCGCCGGGCGTGCCGCGGCTCGAACCCAAGCCCGGCTGGCGCTTCGCCGAGGAATACTACGACCAGCGGCGCTGGCTGGCCTGCCGGCGTGGCGCCCTGTGGGAGGCGGCCCGCGAGAAGGAGCTCGCGGTGCCTCTCACCGTGCGCTGGCACGGCGGCACGACGGTCGACGTGACCCTGGGCAACGACAACAGCCTCTGCCTCTATGTCTGCGGTGCCTTCGAGCCCAATGAGTTCGCCTTCGTCGACCGGGTGCTGAAGCCCGGCATGACCTTCATCGACGTCGGCGCCAACGACGGCTACTACACGCTGTTCGCCGCGCGGCGGGTCGGCCCGGCCGGCAAGGTCGTCGCCGTCGAACCCTCCTCGCGCGAGCGCGCCCATCTGCAGCGCAACCTCGGCCGCAACGGCCTCGAGAACGTCCACGTCGTGGCGGCGGCGCTGGGCGCCGAGCCGGGGGTCGTCGATCTGCACCTCGCCCA
>SCVT01000361.1 GCA_004296815.1 Reyranella sp.
TTCCGATCTCCGAACAGCTTGGCGCCCGCCGCGACCGAGCGCCCGTGGTTGCCCGAGCTCGCGGTCGAGAAGACGTAGCGGCCGGTGATCTCGCGGTCCGTCCCCTTCATCACGCGCTCGAAATCGGCCTGGGTGTGATAGGCCTCGCCGATCGCGCCGGAGAGCTCGTTGTAGACGGCGAGCACGCCGCCCAGCGCCTTGAACGCCCCGAAGCCGAAGCGCTGGCTCTCGTCCTTGATGCGGATCTCGCCCACGCCCAGGCGCTTGGCCAGCGCCGGCAGCTCGAACAGCGGCGTCGTCTTGTGCGCCGGGCACTTGGTCAGCGACGCGGTCAGCTCGGGAATCCCGTTGGGATTGATCACGCGCTGCTGCTCGCGTGCGAATTTCTGGGCGCGGTCGGAGCGGGGATTCGGGGCTATCCAGCCCGGGAGGGGAGGGGTCGTCATGGCGGGGTCATAGCATGCTATGCTTGCCGTGGAATTCGCGGAGAGCGCCATGAAAGTGAACGTCGAAGTGAGCTGCACGCCCGAGGAGGCCCGCGCCTTTTTCGGCCTGCCCGACATCAAGCCGATGCAGGACCGCATCATGGGCGAGATCGAGGAGCGCCTGAAGTCGAGCCTGAACTCGATGAATCCCGAGCAGGTCTTCAAGACCTGGCTGCCCGCCTCGATGCAGGGCGTCGAGCAGATGCAGCAGATGCAGCAGGCCTTCTGGAGCCAGCTCGCGAACATCGCCACGGGAAAGAAGGGCTAGCGACCAGGATGAGCCAGCGTTCCAAGCCAGCCGATCCCGCTCCCTACTACGAAGCCCACGTCTTCTGCTGCACCAACCGGCGTCCCGAGGGCCATCCCCGCGGCTGCTGCGCCGAGCGCGGCGGCGAGGCGTTGCGCGACCACATGAAGAGCCGCGCCAAGGCGCTCGGCCTCAAGAACGTCCGCATCAACAACGCGGGCTGCCTCGATCGCTGCGAGCTGGGGCCGACCCTGGTGATCTATCCGGAAGGCGTCTGGTACACGGTGCCGACCAAGGAGGACATCGACGAAGTCCTCGACACGCACCTCGTGAAGGGCGGCCGGGTCGAGCGCCTGATGCTCAAGACCGCGGACAAGCTGCCGGCGGATCGGGAGAAAGCCGACCGGTAGGCGGCGGCCGGTCACGGAGGAAAGCGCCATGGCGGTCCCCGATTTCCAGACGTTGATGCTGCCGGTGCTACGCGTGACGGCGCATGGTCCGATCGTGGCAGCAGAGTTGAGGAGACGCGTTGCAGAACTCGCCAACGTCACCGAAGAGGATCTCGCGGAGGTGCTGCCCAGCGGGCGACATACCAAGTTCTCCAATCGCGTGGCTTGGGCAAACGTTCATCTGCAGCGGGCCGGGCTGATCGGGCTCGTCCGTCGCGGCGTCTACGAGGCGACACCGGCGGGTAAAGAGCTGCTGGCGAAAGCGCCTCAACGGATCGACATGAAGCTGCTCGGCGGCATTCCGGCCTATACGGAGTGGCGGGCGCAAAGCAACGAGGACGGCGTGGACACCGTGTCTGTCACGGCCGCCCCGACATCGGCGACGGCCGAAGCGACGACACCGGAAGAACGGATCGACCGCAGCTATCGCGAGCTGCGTGTCGCTGTCGAGGCCGGGCTGCTGACACGTCTGCGCACCCTGGACCCCATGCAGTTCGAGCAGGTGGTCATCGATCTACTGGTGGCGATGGGCTATGGCGGCGGCCGCGAGGAGATGGCCAAGGCCTTCAAGCGCTCGGCCGACAACGGTGTCGACGGTGTCGTACGCGAAGACAAACTCGGCCTCGATGTCGTCTATATGCAGGCCAAGCGCTATGCGGCCGACAACCATGTCGACGTGTCGTCTGTCCGCGATTTTGCCGGATCACTCGAATATCACCGTGCCACGAAGGGCGTCTTCGTGACGACTTCACGCTTTACGGCCAGTGCCAAGGATTATGTAAGCCGGATTGGCAAGCGGGTCGTCCTGATCGACGGCGGTGAGCTTGCGCGGCACATGGTCGACCACCGCGTCGGCGTAAGGGTCAAGGACACCTACGAAGTGTTTGAGCTCGATGAGGACGCTTTCTCCGAGTAGGAGGCGTGCTTCAGGCCTGTCTCTCGTGCCTGCGGCGAGCGAACCAGTGCGAGCCGGCGAAGATCGTCAGAACCACCATGACACCGAGCATGACGCGTCTCCTCTCCTGAGGCTGCAACGCCAGGGCGGCCGGCTGCGTTGCAGGCATCGCGCGATGATCGCGAAGCCGTGATCGGAGCCGGTCAGGCTTCATCGAGATGTCACGCGACGCTCACCGTCCTGGAATCCGAACTGGTGTTGAATACGCGCCATGCAGCACACGACAGAGATCGCCGATTCGCTCGGCCCCTTCGAATGGGAGACCCTGAAGGCGCTCATGGCGCCGCAGCCCGACAGAAGCCGCATCCATGATGCTGCGCTGCGTCACCTTCTCGGAGCGAACCTCGTGACGGTTGAGGCCGATCGTCCGTCGGTCACGGCCAAGGGCCGGCAGGTCGTGATCTGCGGCTCGCCCAAACTCTGGGAAAGCGCGGCCTAGCGGCGCTCCGTCTTCGGCGCGGGCTCGCCCCATGCCGCGGCGGTCAGCGCGAACTTCTCAGGCCTGCGGGTTGAGGCGCCAGAGCGCGGCGTTGAGCAGCGTGGCGAACGACACCCACGCGGCGTAGGGCATGAACAGGAGTGCGGTCAGGCGGTCAGCCTTCCATGTCTGTGCGATGAAGCCCACGATGCTGGCCAGCAGGAGCACGATCACCACCAGCGCCAGGTCGATTCGATGCGCTCCGAAGAACAGCGGGCTCCAGGCGAAGTTCAGCCCGAGCTGCAGGATCCACCACGCCATTGCCCAAGGGGCCGTCCTGTCGCGGATCCATACACGCCAGCCCGCGACGGCGATCATCGCATAGAGCGTGGTCCATACCGGGCCGAACACCCAGTTGGGGGGATTGAAAGAAGGTTTGGTGAGCGCGGCATACCAGGCGTCAGGCCGGGTGAACGCGCCGATCGCTAACCCGCCCCCGACCACAACAAGCAGGAAGCCGGCGAGCAACAGCCAAGGATGACGGCTGCCCGCTACCATTCAAATCGCCACGAGAGCGCCGAGCCGACGACGAACTGATTGCGCGAGCCGGCGGGGCCCTGGACGAGCGGCGAGCTGGCGGGGATGTCCGCCAAGTAGTTGTAGCTGCCGAACGCCACCAGGCTCAGTTTGTCGTTGATGCGCCAGAGCGCGCTGGTGCCGACGCCGACGCTGCGCAGGCCGGCGCCGGGATAGTATTGCGCGTAGCCCGAGTTGAACGACTGCGCGGCGTTGATGCCGAAATAGGCCTGGTTGAACGTCGCGTCGGTGACCGAGAGGCGCGGGCCGCCCGACAGGAACACGCTGTCGCTCAGCCTGAGCTTGCCGTCGACCAGCGCGTCGAAGATCAGCCCGTTGCTGCCGCCGATGCCGCGGCGCAGCTCGATCTTGGCCGCGAACCACGGCTGGTCGTAGCGCAGGAAGCCGCCGCCCTCGACGGTGAAGGGCACGCTGCCCGTGCCGTAGAGGCCGGGCCCGTCCCATTCGTTGCGCGGGAAGCGGTAACGCAGGATCGGCCCGGCCTTGAAGCCGCCGGCGTCGAACAGCGTGCCGCCGACGCCGTCGCGCGCCGAGATGAAGACCTTGTCGCGCTGATAGCGCAGGTCGAGGTTGGGAACGGGCAGCACGCGATAGTTGGCGCCGCCCTCGAACCACGGCGCCATGACCACGCCCGGTCCGATATCGAACGTCCAGTCGCGCGGCGGCGGCCCGGCGGGCTCGCTGCCGATGGAGGTGGGCTGGGCGTGCGCGACGCTGGCGCCGAGCAGGATGAATGCGAAAACATACGCGAAAAGACGGGTCATGCCGTCCTTACGGCGTCGCTGGAAATCCGGATCAGTCGGAATGAACTGGTCACAATTCGCCGCAACTAGCGGCGCGCGAGAAACTCCGCGGTCAGCGCCGCCCACTCCTGCTCGAGCGTCTGGTCCTTGGGAATCGCGCGTCCGGCGCGGCGATAGCAGTAGCCCGCGTTCGAGAGGTCGCCCTCCTGGCGATGGAGATGGGCATGCACGCTGTCGCAGTCGCGCTCGCCCTCATGCGCCTGCACGCATTCGTGCGCGCGGGTCCAGTCGCCGCGCTGCAGCCACCACAGGCCCTGCAGCGCGGGCGTCGCATCGGCCGGCGGCTCCTCGCCAGCAGTGCTGGCACGGAAGGCGTCGAGGGTCGTCATGGCTGCCGATGCTACTGCCGCGCGAACGGCTTGTCTTGCTAGGGGCTTACGACGTCAGTCGTAATCCGGACGTCCAGCCCCAGCGCTTTCAAAGCTTCGATATTCTGTGCGCTCAACTCGAATTCGCTGGTGCCACCGCCCGTATGGTCGGTGTTTCTGATGACGAAGACGTCCAGGTGGCCGTGCTCTACGCCGGGAAGGGCGGTTAGCATCGGCGGTTCCGGTCCTAGCTTCCCAAGCAGTGCCTGGATCGCCGCGGGCAGATCGATCACATCCGCATCGGCTTTGGATCTGACGCACCAAATGCCGGTCTTGGCGAGGGCTGGTCGCTTCGGGGACAATTGCTCGCCCTTCCGTCTGGATTTCGAGGGCACAAGTCCCAGCCGGCTGGAGATTTCCAGCGGGTCCAAAGCGTCTCCGTACAAATAGATGGAGACATCGACGCCAAACTTTTTCTTCTCGGCCATTCGGACCCGGTCAACAGGTTGGACTACCACCGACACTGACTCGAGTTGATCCGTCTTGGTAAGCCGCAACCGCGAAACAAATGTAAGCGAGGCAGTTGCAGGTTCAGCAGGATTGTGATAGGAATATCCGATAGGCTGGGCCCGCCTGCGGTCCGGTCTCCACGACATCAAAGGCCACGCCCCGCCCGGCCCTCCCCAGATCATTGGCCGGGTACGCTCCAGAGCAGGAGGTGGGGAGGTCCCGCGGCAGCAGCCGCGGCGTCCCAGCACAAGGCCGTTCCCGCGTGCGCCGTCCGGCGCCGGGGCGGACCGAGGCGTCGAACAACGGCGCCCGATTTTTCGACCGGACGGAGACCCCGATGTCACAGGTGCGAGCACAGGGTTTGTCACAGCGTTTGTCACAATCAGGTGTGACAAATCGGGCGCGGATTTGCCCGGTTTCATTGGCTTTTCACGGGGTGATTTTCGTCGGGACCACCGGTCATGCGGAGGGCATGAACGGGGGATGTTCCGGCGCTATTCGACCAGTTCGGCGAGGCGCTTGATGATGCGCGTGGGCTGGGCCGTCGCGTGGGCGGGGACGCCGGCGTCGAACGGGTCGTACCAGATGCCGCACATGCCGAGCGCCTGCGGGGCGACGACTTCCCACTCGTAGTTGTCGCCCACCATCCAGGCCTCGTCGGGTCCGACGCCGAGGCGCTCGAGCGCGTGACGATAGACGGCAAGCTCGGGCTTGCCCTGGCCGAACTCGCCCTCGATCTGGATGTGGTGGAAGCGGTGGGCGAGCTCGAAGCGCTCGATCTTGGCGCGCTGCGTCTCGGACGCGCCGTTGGTCACGAGGGCGAGGCGGACGCCGGCGTCGCGCAGCGTGTCGACCGTGGCGTGCGCGTCGGGATAGAGGCGGTATTCCTGGCGGCGCAGCTCGGTGAAGGAGTCGGCGATGCGGTCGGCCAGCACGTCGTCGGGGCGGCCGAGTTTGGTCAGGCCGCGACGCACCGAGAGGCGGCGGGCGCCGGGGATGTCGAGCCGCCACTTCGCGGCCTCGGCGCGGTCGTTCCAGAAGGCCCGCGCCTCTTCCATGATCGCCACGCGCACCGCCTGGATCGACGCCTCGTCGTGGGCGTCGAGATGGGCGGAGAACACGTGCAGCAGGCGCGTCCACGCCTCCTCCGGCTGGGCGTAGGCACGGATCAGCGTGTCGTCCATGTCGAAGAGGATGGCCTTCGGGAGCTGAAGAGGCATCGGCCGGACCGTCAGTTCGTCGGCTGGCCTGCGAAGGTCGCGGGCGCGGGGCTCACGACCACGCCGCGGTCGCCCTGGATGCCGATGACGGCCAGCGCCCGCTCCGAGCGGCCGTCGGGCAGGAAGCGGAAGATGCCGTCGATGCCCGACCAGCCCTGCGGGTTGGTGATGGCCTCGGCCGAGAAGTCGCCGCCGGGCTTCAGGCGCGCGAGGTGGCCGGCGAGCGCCACGCCGTCGTAGGCGAGCGTGGCCAGGCGATGCGGCGCCTTGCCGTAGGTCGAGAGGAACCGGCGCTCGAAGTCGGCGCGGCGGGCCGGGTCGGGCGCGGCGTACCAGGCGCCGCGCAGCATCGTCTCGGCGCCGACGCCGGGGAAGTCCCACACGCCGGTGCCGATATACTGGGTGGTGCGGTTGTCGAGGCCGGCGATCGCGAGCGCAGACAGCGCGGCCGAGAGGCGCGGCGGCGCCACGGGGACGAGCACGGCGATCTTGCCGTCGCCCTTGGCGGAGTCCGCCAGGCGCCGGGCCGCGGTCGAGAGCTCGCCGCTCGCGGGATCGAAGAATTCGACGCCGACCACCTGCGCGCCGCGCTGGGTCGCATAGGTCTGCATGGTCTGCGCCATCTGCTGGCCGTAGGGCGTCTGCGGCGCGAAGGCCGCGAAGCGGCGGATGCCGGTCTCGATGGCGTAGTCGACGACGCGGCGGACCTGCGGCGGGGTGGCGATGCCCATGATCCAGACGCCGCGGGCGGCGACCTGCTCGTCGTTCGAGAAGGCCACCACGTTCATGCCGCCCTGGTTCACGAGCGGGACGAGGGCGCTGGCCGAAGTGCCGTAGAGGGGGCCCAGGACGAGGGCCGCGCCGTCGAGGCGGGCCTTGCGGTAGGCCTCGACCGCGGTCTCGGCGCTTTCGCCGGAATCGTAGGCCGAGAGCGCCAGCTCCTTGGCGCCGGTGTCGAACAGCGCCATTTCGGCGGCCTGCTGCATGGCCTGGCCGATCGGCGCGGCGCGGCCCGACAGCGGCAGCAGCAGCGCGATGCGCGTCTTGCCCGAGGCCGTGAGCGGCGATCCGGCCTGCGCCTTGACCGTCACCGGCGGCGTGGCCGGCGTGCTAGTCTTGGGCGCGTCGCCGCAGGCCCCCAGGAACAGGGCGGCAGCGGCGAGCACGAGAAGCGATTGGCGCATCGGCGCGAAACTCCGGCGGTCGGAAGAGATGAGCGTGGACGAACGGTTACAAGCTACCGGCGGGGCGGGCCAGCGTAAACCGGCGCCGCTGGCCCCGGGGCTGCACATTGTTGCCACACCGATCGGCAATATGCGCGACATCACGCTGCGTGCCCTCGACACCCTGCAGGCAGCGGACCTGATCGCCTGCGAGGACACCCGCGTGTTCGCCAAGCTCGCGACCCATTACGGCATCGCCGCCCCCACGGTGGCCTACAGCGACGCCACCCAGGACGCCGCCGAGCCGCGCATCGTCAAGGCGCTGGGGCAGGGCAAGCGGGTTGCGCTGGTGTCCGATGCCGGCATGCCGCTGATCTCCGACCCCGGCTACCGCCTGGTCCGCGCGGCGATCGCCGAGGGCCATGCCGTGACCTCCGCGCCCGGCGCATCGGCCGTGCCGATGGCGCTGGCGCTGTCGGGCCTGCCGACCGACCGTTTCTTCTTCGCAGGGTTCCTGCCGGCCAAGTCGACCGAGCGCCGGCGTGCCATCGGCGAGGCCGCGACCGTGCCCTCGACCTTGGTGTTCTTCGAGGCGCCGCATCGCCTGGCCGAGTCGCTCGCCGATCTCGCCGAGCTGCTAGGCGACCGGCCGGCCGCGGTCGCGCGCGAGCTCACCAAGCTCTTCGAGGAGGTCCGCCGCGCGCCCTTGTCGGCGCTGGCCAAGCACTACGGCACCCAGGCCGAGGTGAGGGGCGAGATCGTGATCGTGATCGGCCCACCGTCGGCCGAGACCGAACGCAGCGCCGATGCGGTCGACGCGGCGCTACAGGCGGCGATGGAGGGTGCGTCGGTCAAGGATGCGGCGTCGGAAGTGGCGGCGCGCTACGGGCTGAAGCGTCGCGACGTCTACGCCCGCGCGCTCGAGCTGAAGCGGAGTGCAGGGGGCGCCACATGACGGTCGAGGCCCGCCAGAAAGCCTATCGCATGGGCCACGCCGCCGAGTGGCGCGCGGTCTGGCGGCTGCGGCTTGCGGGCTACTCGATCCTGATGCGGCGCTACAAGACCAAGCTCGGCGAGATCGACATCGTGGCGCGGCGCGGCGACGTGCTGGTGTTCGTCGAGGTGAAGGGGCGCGCCAACATCACCGTCGCGGCCGATGCTCTGGGCGGGCGGCAGTTCGGCAGAGTTGCGCGCGCGGCCAGCCTGTTCATCGCCAACCATCCGCGCTATGCCGCCTGCTCGGTGCGCTTCGATGCGGTGCTGGTCGGCGGGCTGTGGCCACGCCACCTGCCCGGCGTCTGGCAACCGCCGGAGTAGTCAGTGTCGCTCAGCGAGTCCGACGATCAGCGAAACCTCGAGCGCCTGCGCGATCTCTGCGCCGGCGACGGCGAGCGGCTGGATCTCCTCGAAGCGGGCTTCGTGCTGAGTGCGCTGGGCAGCGACGAGGCGATCGATCTCGCACCGTTCCGCCAGCACGTGACGTCCATGGCGTCCGATCTCGCCGACCTCGTTCACCGTCGCGGCGCCAACCCTGAGTCGCTGGCCGAGGTGATCGCGCGCTCCTATGCCTATCGCGGCGACAGCGAGACCTACGACGATCTGCGGAACGCCGACATCGTGCAGGTTATCGAGCGGCGCAAGGGCCTGCCGGTGGCGCTGTCGATCCTCTACCTGCACGTCGCCCGCGCCCAAGGCTGGGACGCCGAGGGCCTGGCATTCCCGGGCCACTTCCTGATCCGCATCGGCATCGACGGCGGCCGCCATGTCGTCGATCCCTTCCACGAGGGCGTGGTGCTCGAGGCCTCCGACCTGCGCAAGCTCCTGCAGCAGGTGCTGGGCCCGGATGCCGAGCTGCAGCCGGCGCATTTCGACCCGGTGACCGACCGCGACGTCCTGCTGCGGCTGGAGAACAACGTCCGCCTGCGGCTGGCCAAGCGCGAGGATTGGCCGGCGGCGGCGCGCTCGCTCGACCGCATGCTGGCGATCGCGCCGGACCGCGCCGAGCTGCTGTTCGAGGCGGGCCAGATCAACACACGGCTCGACAAGCGCCGTGCCGCCATCGCCGCCTACGAGCGCCTGCTCGGCCTCGACACCGATCCCGGCCTGCTGAAGCAGGTGGCCGGCCTGTTGCAGGAACTGCGCCGCGGCCTTAACTGAGACCCGAAACAACGATCATTCAGCCCCGGGACCCGCCATGAAGCTCAGCGTCGCCATCCAGATGGACCATGTGTCGACCATCGACATCGACGGCGATTCGACCTTCGTGCTGGGGCTGGAGGCCGAGCGCCGCGGCTACGAGGTCTGGCACTACACGCCGGCCGACCTGGTGTTCCGCGACCGCAAGGTCCTGGCCCGCGCCCAGCCGATGAAGCTGCGCCGCGAGAAGGGCAACCATTTCACGCTCGGCGCTGCGCAGATGCTCGACCTGTCGACGATCAACGTGGTCCTGCTGCGCCAGGACCCGCCGTTCGACATGTCCTACATCACCACGACGCACCTGCTGGAGCACATCCATCCCAAGACGTTCGTGGTCAACGATCCGGCCAGCGTCCGCAACGCGCCGGAGAAGCTCTTCGTCACGCATTTCGACAACGTGATGCCGCCGACCCTGATCACGACGGACGTGCGCGCCATCCGCGAGTTCCGCGACGAGCACAAGGACATCATCCTGAAGCCGCTGTTCGGCAACGGCGGCGCCGGCGTGTTCCGCGTGCGCCCCGACGACGAGAATTTCGCGTCGCTGCTGGAGATGTTCTCGCTGAGGAGCCGCGAGCCGGTGATCGCCCAGCGCTACCTTCCGGAGGTGCGCAAGGGCGACAAGCGCATCATCCTGATCGACGGCAAGGCGGTCGGCGCCATCGACCGCGTGCCGGCCGAGGGCGAGGCGCGCTCCAACATGCATGTCGGCGGCAAGGCGG
>SCVT01000362.1 GCA_004296815.1 Reyranella sp.
GCTCTTCCGATCTCGAGGTCGAGAAGACGGCGGACGAGATCAAGACCCGCTACCAGCGTCTCTTCAAGGTGTGACCGCTGCGCCTCGATCTCTCGCGGCCCATCCTCGTTGCCGTCACCGCGCTGCTCGCGGTGATGATCGTGCTGCCGGTCGGCTGGCTGGTTGTGTTCAGCCTGACCGACAAGCAGGGCGGCGCGACGCTCGCCAACTTCGTGGCGCTGTTCACCGACCCCACCTTCGTCGATCCGCTGATCACCACCCTGATCATCGCCTGCTCGGTGAGCACGCTCTGCTGCCTGGTCGCGGCGCCGCTCGGCTGGCTGGTGGCGCGCACCGACATGCCGCTGGCCGCGACGGTGCGGACCCTGGTGATGGCCTCGCTGGTGACGCCGCCCTTCGTCGGCGCCATCGCCTGGGAGATGCTGGCCGCGCCCAACTCGGGCCTGCTGAACCAGCTCTGGCGCATGATCTCGGGCATGCCGCCTGACGAGGCGTTGTTCGACATCTACAGCCTCACCGGCCTGATCTTCGTCATCTCCTGCTACACCTTCCCCTACGTCTTCATCCTCGTGGCCAACGCGCTCGATCGCATGCCGGGCGAGCTCGAGGACGCCTCGTCGATGCTCGGCGCCAAGACGTGGCAGACCGCGCGCCTGATCACCGTGCCGCTCGCGCTGCCCGTCCTGCTGGCCGGCGCGCTGGTCGCCTTCCTGCAGGCGCTGAACCTGTTCGGCTCGCCCGCGATCCTCGCGATCCCCGCCGGCTTCCACACACTGACGACGCGCATCTGGAGCCTGTTCCAGTTCCCGCCCAAGCCCGAGCTGGCGGCCGCGGCCTCGGTGCCGCTGCTGGTGCTCACCGTGCTCCTCCTGCGCGCCCAGGCCATGGCGCTGGGCCGGCGCGGCTATGCCGTGCTGGGTGGCAAGTACGGCGCGCCGCGGCAGATCGCACTCGGCTGGCTGCGCCTGCCGGCGGCGGGCCTCGCCTTGTTCGTGCTCGCCATGCCGCTCTTCCTGCCCTATGCGGCGCTCTTCAACTCGGCCTTCTCGCGCGTCGCCTCGCGCATCGTGGGCTTCGAGACCTTCACCCTGCACAACGTGAAGTTCACCTTCTTCGAGCTGAGCTCCACCGTGCCGGCGCTCAAGAACACCTTCCTGCTCGCCACCTCGACGGCGACGCTCGGCGCACTGCTCGCTCTGCTGATCGCCTACATCGTGGCGCGCAAGGCGGTGAGGGGCCATCGCGTGCTCGCGTTCCTTGCGACCGCGCCGCTCGCCATCCCGGGCATCGTGCTGGGCGTCGGCCTGTTCCTCGCCTACACGCGCCCGCCGCTGGCGCTCTACGGCACGCTCTGGATCCTGCTGATCGCCTTCGTGACCATCGAGCTGCCGGCCGCCTACCAGCAGCTCGGCTCGGCCTTCCACGCCGTGCATCCCGAGCTGGAGGAGGCGGGCCGCATGCTGGGCGCCACGCAGCTCCGCACCTTGAAGGACATCACCGCGCCGCTGCTGCGCTCGGCGGTGATCGCGACCTGGTGCTTCATCTTCGTCGCCACCATCCGCGAGCTGTCGGCGGCGGTGATCCTGTTCACGTCGGAGACGAAGGTCCTCTCGGTCCTGATCTTCGACCTCAAGGAGAGCGGCGACGTCGGCGCCATCGCCGTCCTCAGCCTCTCGATGGTGGCGATCACCACGCTCGTCATCGCCGCCGCCAACCGCCTGCATGTGCGGCCGCACCTGCGGCCGACGACCTGAGGCGCGCGCGCCACCTCCACGACCCGTGGAGGTCCGATGTCCCGCTGAACGCCCTTCACCTCTTTGTTTCCGTTGGCCTTTCCCGATGTCGCCGGGGACGGTTCGTGCGCGGCAGAAGCGTGCAAAAACCGGAATCGCTTCCAGCCGAGTCGAGGAGACACAGGTCTGCGTCGGTGCCGGCATGCGCGCCTCTCGCCAACGGGCTGATTCGACTGACGATTTGCCGGTGCCGACTCCTGGACCACTGCGAGGCTGGCAGTCGCATGGGTCTTCTGTCGGTCGTGATGCCTCATCGACAGGATATAGGAAATAGACGATTTCCTGTCAAGGCCGTGTGTCGCATGCATAAAAAACACAATGAAATCAAAGTATTACCGGCTGCACTCACTGTGGCAAAATTGCAACATTTGTTGGACGGGCGGAATGGCCTTCGCCACAATGGCGGGATTGCTGATCGGGGTGCATCGCGTTGAGAAACAAGTTCCTGCTGCTGGCCGCTCTGGCGTCGTTCGGAACGGCGGGTGTCCTTTCTCCCGCAATGGCCCAGACCCAGGTCAAGCCGCCCCAGGTCAAGGCGGCCGCCAAGGCGAAGCCGAAGCCCGTGGTGAAGGCCGATCCTTCCGACACCTCTTCCGATCAGCTCAATGTCAGGTGGCAGCAGGAGAACGGCGCGTACGCCGGCTTCACGCAGGCGACGCCGTCCGTGGCGGCCATTGTCCCGGCTTCCTATGCCACCGCGGCCGTCGCCAACGATTGGGGTGATCGCCTGGTCTCGCGCGCCATGAACTATCTCGGCACGCCTTATCGCTACGGCGGCACCTCGCCGAAGACGGGCTTCGACTGCAGCGGCTTCGTCTACTACCTCTACGGCGCGGTCTTCGGACAACGCATTCCGCGCATGCCGCACGAGATGGCGCGCGAGGGCCAGATCATCGCGCGCAGCGACCTCCGGCGCGGCGACCTCGTCCTCTTCGGTTCCCGCGGCACCTACACCCATGTCGGGATCTATGCCGGCAACGACCAGTTCGTTCATGCCACGCGGCGCGGCTCGCCTGTCATGGTGACGCACATGGAGTCCAACTACTTCGAGCATCGCTTCATGACGGCGGTGAGACTGCCGCCGCAGTAACGGGAAGCGACCAATGGGCAGGCTGGACGGGAAGATCGCGGCGGTGACGGGCGGCGCCTCCGGGATCGGCGAGGCGACGGTCAGGCGCTTCGTGGCCGAGGGCGCCAGCGTGGCCTTCTGCGATCGGGACGGCGAGCGCGGCCAGCGTGTGGCCGCCGAGCTCGAGGCCGGGGGCGCCAAGGTCGCGTTCCGCCAAGCCGATGTCGGTACCGAGGCCGCCTGCCTTGCCTTCGTCAATGGTGCCGCGGAAAAGTTCGGGCGCCTCGACATCCTCGTAAACAACGCCGGCATCCGCAAATACGAGAAGATCGACGTCGCGAGTGCGGCGAGCTGGAACGAGATCCTCAACGTCAACCTGCTGAGCTACGCCTTCTGCGCCAAGGCGGCGGTGCCGCTGATGCGTCAGGGCAAGGGCGGCGCCATCGTCAACGTCGCCTCCGTACGTTCGGTCGTCGCGGGCGGCGGCAACCTGCAGTACGACACGACCAAGGCCGCGATCGCGGGCCTGACGCGGGCGCTCGCCGCCGACCACTCGCCGGAGGGCATTCGCGTGAACGCCGTAGGCCCGGGCCCGATCTTCACGCCGTTCCATGAGCGCCGCATCGCGGCGGCCGGCGAGACCGTCGCGCAGTACAACGCAAGTGCCGCGAAAGGCACCATGCTGAAGCGTCCGGGCAGGGCCGAGGAGGTCGCTGCCGCGATCCTGTTCCTGGCCTCCGACGACGCCTCCTACGTCACCGGCGCGCTGCTGTTCGTGGACGGCGGCATGACGGCGATGTAACGCTTGAAGCGTACAAGGAGCCGCCACATGTCATTGACCCGCCGCGCCCTGATCGCGACCACTGCCCTTGCCCCTCTTGCAACTCTCGCCGCCGCCCATCCGGCTGCCGCACAAACCCAGGGAAAAGCCATGACGACCCCATCCGGCCTGCAGATCATCGACACGACCGTCGGTACGGGCGCCAGCCCCAAGACCGGCCAGACCTGCGTCATGCACTACACCGGCTGGCTCTCCGAGGGCGGCAAGAAGGGCAAGAAGTTCGATTCGTCCGTCGACCGCGGGCAGCCCTTCGAGTTTCCCATCGGCATGAAGCGCGTCATCGGCGGCTGGGACGAGGGCGTCGCCACCATGAAGGTCGGCGGCAAGCGCACCCTGATCATTCCGCCGGAACTCGGCTACGGCGCGCGCGGCGCCGGCGGTGTCATCCCGCCCAACGCGACGCTGATCTTCGACGTCGAGCTGCTGGGCCTCAAGTAAGCATGACCCTCACCCTCGCGGATGCCAATCGCGTGATCGCCGGCGCCATCGAGAAGGCGAACCAGCAAGGCACGAAGATGAACATCGCCGTGTGCGACGCGGGCGGTCGGCTCCTCGCCTTTCAGCGCATGGATGGCGCCATGTGGGCCGGCTCCTTCGGCAGCCAGGGCAAGGCCATGGCCTCGGCCGCCTTCGGACGCCCGAGTGGCGATCTGACACCACGGGCCGACCACCCGACCTTGCGCGGCATCGCCGCGGCCGAGGGCAATCACATGTTCTACGGCCAGGGCGCGGTGCCGATCTTTCGCAACGGCGTCCTGATCGGTGCCTGTGGCGTTGGCGGCGGGTCCGCACAAGAAGACGAGGATTGCGCCCGCGCCGGGGTTGAAAAGCTCTAAGGCCCCGCGACTATGTAGGTCCGCACTTCGAGGCAAGCGCACAATCCAACCTACGCAACTATTCGATCTCGGTGCAAGTTTCAAAATTGATCCCGGCGGTGATTTCGCAAGACTGTGGGTGACCGCAAAGAGGTTTGCACCGGGGGGCGAAAGCGCATGAAGGAACTCGCTGGAAGGACTGCGTTCGTGACCGGTGCAGCGTCGGGCATCGGCCTCGGAATCGCGACCGCGCTCGCCCAGGCGGGGGCGAAGGTCATGCTGTGCGACATCGAGGAAGACGCGCTGGCCAAGGCGGTCAAGCAACTCCGGCTCACCAACGTCGATGTCGACTCGGTGAAAGCCGATGTCTCGCTGAAAGCCGAACTCCAGGCGGCCGCGGAGGCGACCACGGCGCGCTATGGCAAGGTGCATATCCTCGTGAACAACGCCGGTGTGGGCGGCGGCGGATGGACCGACGCGTCGTGGACCTGGACGCTGGGCGTCAACCTGATGGCGACGGTGTGGGGCATCGAAATCTTCTGGCGCCTGATCGACCAGCATGGCGAGGGCGGACACATCGTTTCCACCGCCTCGATCGCTGGCCTCGTCGCCGGCGGCAACCATGCCTACGAAGTCTCCAAGTATGGCGTCGTGGCCCTGTCCGAGAGCCTGCGGCCCGAACTGGCGACGCGCGGGATCGGCGTGTCGGTGCTGTGTCCGGGGTTCGTCCGCACCGAAATCATGACGTCGGGACGCAATCTCCCGAAGCGCTTCGAGAGGGAAAAGACGTTCCGGGAGGTGCCGACGTCGGGGCCGATCGCCGAGCGGATCAACTGGGTCCGCGAACGCGTTGCCGGCGGCGTCGATCCTCTCTATGTCGGCGAACTGGTCCGCGAGGGCATCGAGAACGACTGGCCCTATATCTTCACCGAACTCGAATTCGAGCCTTTGGTCGACAAGCGCTTCGCCGCCATCAAGCAGGGCTTCGACCGCATCCGCGGGCGCACCCCGAAACGCTGAGCGCAGGCCTACGCTTCCCTGGCTTTCTCAGGCTCTGGCAGCCACACCCTGCTCAAGCCCCTGGACCGGAAGGATCGCCGGGCCCGGGCGTCGGTCCGCGGCGAGTTGCTCGGCTTCGGCCGCGCGTCCCGCGTTCACGTAGGCGCGCAGCAACGTCGCTTCCACCAGATCGATCTGCGCCCGGCTGCCGCCCATACGTTCGCGGTC
>SCVT01000037.1 GCA_004296815.1 Reyranella sp.
CGCGACGGACGAGCCCATCACGCCGCCGCCGATCACAAGCACATCAGACTTCATCTCTCGCCCGGTCTATACTGGAACCCATGCAGGCGCTTTATACCGCCGTCCTCTATTTCGGCACCTTCCTCGTGATCGGCTGGGTCGGAAAACTCGTCCTCGCGCGCTGGATGGCGCGGCACGGCGCGACCCTGCCGGAGGTGAAGGACCAGTTCGGTCGTTCCGGGCGCAAGGAGCGCCGCTTCCTCCTGGGCTTCTGGTACAAGGACTGACAGGGGCCTAGCCCGGCACCCTCACCCAGCCTTCCATCAGGCGGCGGGCCGACCGGCTCATCATCACCTTCCTCACGGTCCACTGGCCGCCCTGCTCGGCCGCTTCCGCGCCGACGCTGAGCGTCCCCGAGGGATGGCCGAACCGCACGCGCCCGTCGGCGCCCGCGGGTGCCACCCGGCTAACCACCGTGCCCGGGATCGCGGCCGCCGCGGCGATCGCCACGGCACCGGTCCCCGTCATCGCGTGATGCAGCACACCCATGGAGAAGATGCGCGCCAGCAGGTCGATGGCGCCGGCCTCGACCTTCTTGCCGTCCGACGCCGTGTAAGCCGCCGGCCTGTTCACGAAGGCGAGCTTGGGCGTGTGCGGCCGCTTCTCCGTCGCTTCCTGCGGCGTCTTCGCGAGCCCCATCGCGACGGAAGCAAGGGAGCGTACCGCTTCGGCCCGCGCCAGCAGCGCCTTGTCGCCGTTCACGTCGCCCTGCAGCTCGGTGCCCTTGAGGCCGAGCTTGGCGGCATCGACGAAGATCGTGGGATTGCCGGCGTTGATCAGCGTCGCCTCGATCTTGCCGACGCCGGGCACGTCGAGCGTGTCGATGCGGTTGCCCGTCGGGAAGATCGCGCCGCCCGCACCATCGCCCTCCTCGTCCGCCGCCGGATCGAGGAACTCGAGCTTCACCTCGGCCGCCGGGAAGGTCACGCCGTCGAGTTCGAAGCTGCCCGTCTCCTGCACCTCGCCGCCTCGCATCTGTACGTGGTTCACGATCTTCTTGGCGATGTTCACCTGCCAGATGTTGACGGTCGCCAGCCCGTCGGCCGGCCCCTTCACCAACCCGGCGCTCAAGGCGAACGGCCCGACCGCCGCGCTCAGGTTGCCGCAGTTGCCCGACCAGTCGATCACCGGCCGGTCGATCGCCACCTGGCCGAAATTGTAGTCGACGTCGCAGCCCGGCCGCTTCGACTTCGACAGGATCACGACCTTGCTAGTGCTCGAGGTGGCACCACCCATGCCGTCGGTGTGCTTGCCGTAGGGATCGGGGCTGCCGATCACGCGCAGCAGGATGCGGTCGCGCGCCGCCGGATCGGACGGCAGGTCTTCGGCCAGGAAGAACACGCCCTTGCTGGTGCCGCCGCGCATGTAGACGGCGGGAATACGGAGCTGTTTCATCCCCGAAGCTTGGCGCGAACTCAGCGCCGGCGCCACGCCTGAAGTTTGTCGAACAGGTAGCGGTCGGCCAGCAGATGCGCGGCCTTCACGGCGGCCGAGGTCAGCACGATGATGACGCAGAGCGCCGCCGCGGCGGCCGTCGTGCCCGCCTCCTCGATGTTCACCGCCGCCACCGAAGCGAGCTTGGTGTCGGGCGAATAGAGGAAGATCACCGAGGAGACCGTCGTCATCGCATTGACGAAGAGATAGATCGCGATGTCGAGGATCGACGGCAGGCAGATCGGCACGGTGACCCGTCCGAAGGTGCGCCACACCGGCACCTTGAGCGAGGCCGAGACGGATTCGAACTCGGGATCGATCTGCTTCAGTGCCGTCGTCGCCGTCAGGTGCCCCACCGTGTAGAAGTGCGCCACCGTGTTGATCACCAGGATGCCCATGGTGGCGTAGAGGAAGTTGAGCGGATTACCCGGCGCATTGAAGAAGAAGATGTAGCCCAGGCCCAGCACCAGGCCCGGCACCGCCATCGGCAGGAAGGCCAGGAACTGCACGATGCCGCGCGCCGCGCCGAAGCCCTTGGTCTTCTCGTTCAGCCAGGCGCCGGTGAACATCAGCGCCGTGCCGAAGATCGCTGCGCCCACCGCCATCTCGACCGAGTTCCAGTAGGACTCCCAGCCGTT
>SCVT01000363.1 GCA_004296815.1 Reyranella sp.
GGCGGCAGCCACTTCGACACCTCGGGATGGAAACGCATTGCGGCATAGGCCTCGGCGTCGTCGGGCAGCAGCGGCCGGAGCGTCAGCCGCTCGGTCTGGAGGATCGTCATGGGCGAAATCCTTACACAACTTTACCGGTGCAAGACGACGGCTTAATTGTATATGTACAAAATGCCAGCCCGCCCCACGCCCCGGATCCGGGCCGTTCCCGCCGTCACGCGCGCCATCGCCGTGCTTCGCCTGCTGAGCCGCAGCCGCACGCCGCTCGGCCTGAAAACCATCGCCCAGACGCTCGACCTCGTGCCCAGCACGGCCCTGCACATCCTGCGCGCGCTGGCGGCCGAGCAGCTGGTCCGCATCGACGCCCTCACCAAGCAGTACAGCCTGGGCGTCGGCATGCTCCCTCTGGCGCGCGCCGTCCTGGAGAACAGCGACTTCCCGAACCTGGTGCGGCCCAAGCTGGACGAACTCTCGCGGCGTTATGGCGTGACGGCGATCGGCGTTGAATTGCCGGACCTCGATCACATGATCGTGGTCGCGCTGGCGCGTTCCCAGGCGCCGGTGCACCTGCATGTCGATGTCGGTAGCCGCTTCCCCGCCCTGATCAGCGCCACCGGCCGCTGCCTCGCCGCCTTCAGCGAGCAGCCCTGGAGCGAGATCGAGAAGCGGTTTCGCGGCCTTAGCTGGCACAATGCGCCGAGCTACGACACCTGGCGCAAGGAAGTCGACACCACGCGCCGCCAGGGCTTCAGCATCGACCGCGGCAACTACATCGCCGGCGTGACGATCGTGGCGGTGCCGGTCCTGAACGGCCGTGGCAAGATCACCCATACCCTCGCCGCCGTCGGCCTCGGCAACCAGCTCGATCGCGCGACCTCACTCAAGCTTGCCCGTGACATGAAGAGCGTCGCCGAGGAAGTGACGGCGCAAACCGTGCAGCGCTCCTAGCGTCTTTCCGACGGAGACAAATTCACCTCACCCTGAGGAGGCGCCCCTCTCTTCGCTCGGGACAAGCTCCGCGCCGTCTCGAAGGGTGGGGTCAACGGTGCTGTAGCCCATGCTTCGAGACGCGACCCTGCGGGTCGCTCCTCAGCATGAGGTCGTTTTGTCGACTGACTTCGATGATTCGATACTCGTCGGAAAGACTCTAGCCGGCAGTCGCGGCACGGTCTTTACATAACTTTACCGGGGCGAGACGACGGCGAAACCGCCACCCTCCATATCGCTGGAACGGGGACATTGACCCGAACCAGATGGAGACAGACATGACGACCCTCAGCCTGAAGACCCTCAGCATCAAGACGGCGATGGCTGCCCTCGTGGCCGGCAGCCTCGCGATGACCGCAGGCGGCACCGCCTTTGCCCGCGCCGACGGCGCCGGCATGGATCCCGCCAAGTTCCAGCAGCGCATCGAGAAGCGCGTCGACAAGGCGCTCGACGGCACCACCGCCACCGCCGACCAGAAGAAGAAGATCACCGAGATCCTGCAGGCCGCCTTCGGCGACATGAAGGGCCTGCATGACAAGCGCACCGAGGTCCGCAAGGCCCTGCAGGAGGCGATGAGCGCGCCCACCATCGACCCGGCGAAGATCGAGCAGATCCGCGCCGAGCAGGTGAAGATGCTGGACGACAGCTCCAAGCGCTTCACCAAGGCCCTGATCGATGCCGGCAACGTACTGAACGCCGAGCAGCGCCAGGCCTTCTTCAAGAAGTGGAACGAGCGCGGCCGCGGCCATGGCCCCCACAAGGGCTAACCGAAGATGACATCGGGCCAATGACATGAGGATGGGCCGGCCCGATACTGACGCGATGGCCGAGCGCATCCTGATGATCGACGACGACAACCGCCTCGCCGGGATGGTCTCCGACTATCTCGGCGGGGCGGGCTTTCGTGTGACGGTGGCCGGCACCGGCCACGAGGGCGAGGCACTCTTGAAACGCCAGACCTTCGACGCGGTGATCCTCGACCTCATGCTGCCCGACGCCGACGGCCTCGACCTCTGCCGCAAGCTCAGGGCCTCGAGCGATGTGCCCATCCTGATGCTCACGGCGCGAGGAGAGCCGATGGACAAGGTGGTGGGCCTGGAAATAGGCGCCGACGATTACCTGGCAAAACCCTTCGAGCCGCGCGAGCTGCAGGCGAGGCTGCGCGCCATCCTGCGGCGCAAGGGCGGCACGGCCAAATCCGAAATCCTGCGCTTCGGTCGCCTGGAAATCGACAAGGGCGCCCGCGTCGTGCGCATCGACGGCGAGGAACGTACCATCACCTCCTACCAGTTCACGATCCTGCTGATGCTGGCCGAACGCGCCGGCCGCGTGCTGTCGCGCGACGCGCTGATGGATCTCCTGAAGGGCGAGAAACTCGAAGCCTTCGACCGCTCGGTCGACGTCCACATCTCACGCATCCGCGCCGCCATAGAAGACGACCCCAAGAAGCCGCGCCGGATCCTGACGCTCCGCGGCACGGGCTATGTCTTCGCGAAGGATCAGGATCGCTAGGGATGTTGTCGCAACGAAATCCCTGTCATCCCGAGCGCAGCGAGGGATCTTTCGTGTGGTCTCAAAGGTCCCTCGGGCTACGCCCTCGGGATGACAATTTTCGTGTCGCACGTATCCCCCGCTAACCACATGCAGCGCCTCTACCTCCAGTTCTACGTCACCATCCTGGTCGTTCTGGCGGTGTTCGTGGGCGCCGCGGCGTTGCTGTGGCGGCTGGCCGACGACGACAACCGGACGCCGCAGTATCTCGACGTCGCGGCCGAGCTGACAGGCGCGCTGCTGCCCGACGCCGACGCCACGAAAGCCGACCAGCAGAAGGCGATCGAGGCGCTGCACCGCAAGCTCCGCTTCGACATCGTGCTCTACCGCGCCGACGGCGAGCAGATCGCCATGGCCGGCAAGCCGCCGCCGCGCTTCCATCACGAACGCGCCCGCACCGGCTGGCGGCGCGGACCGGGCGGGCCCAACTTCACCCTGCAACTTCCCGACGGCCGCTGGCTGGTCGCGCGGCAAGTGCGCGAGCGGCCCAACCCCACCTTCTGGATCGCGGCCGCCCTGGCGCTGGTGGCCATTGCCGTCGCCGTCGGCGCCTTTCCCGTGGTGCGCCGCCTCGGCCGCCGGCTGGAGCGCTTGCGGGCCGGCGTCGAGAAACTGGGCGGCGGCGACCTTGCCGCGCGGGTCAAGGTCGAAGGCCGCGACGAGGTGGCGGCCCTCGCCGCAAGCTTCAACCGCTCCGCCCAGCGCATCGAAGAGCTGGTGGCGGCGCACCGCCTGCTGTTGGCCAACGCCAGCCACGAGCTGCGCACGCCGCTCGCCCGCATCGCCATCGCCGCTTCGCTGCTGGGCGAGAACGCCGATCCCAAGACGCGCGAGTCGCTCAAGCAGGACGTGGCCGAACTCGACCAGCTCATCGAGCAGATCCTGCTGGCGAGCCGCCTCGAAGCCGTGCCGACGCTGGAGCACCCCGAGCCGGTCGACCTTCTGGCACTGGCGGCCGAAGAGGCCTCGCACTACGACCTCGAAGCCACCGGCCAGCCGGTCACGGTCCTGGGCGATCGCACGCTGCTGCGGCGGCTGGTGCGCAACCTCGTCGAGAACGCGCGGCGCTACGGCGGCGACGGACCGG
>SCVT01000364.1 GCA_004296815.1 Reyranella sp.
GGATCGAACACCGCCGGCAGGATCTCGTACTCGACCTGCAGCGCCCGGCAGCCGGCCTCGGCCGCGCCTTCGGTTTCGGCGACCACCATGGCGATACGCTGGCCCGCGAAGCGGGCGACATTGTCCAGCATATAGGTGTCGTCGGGATCGACGAGATGGTCCTCGTGCAGCGCGGTGCTGAAGAGGCGGCGCGGCACGTCTTCCCAGGTGTAGGCGGCGACGACGCCCGGGATCGCCAGCGCCTTCTTTTTGTCGACGCTCTTGATGCGGGCATGGGCGTGCGGCGAGCGCAGCACCTTCATGTGCAGGAGCCCCTCGATGGCGATG
Organism: Reyranella sp.; assembly: GCA_004296815.1. Lineage (GTDB taxonomy): Bacteria > Pseudomonadota > Alphaproteobacteria > Reyranellales > Reyranellaceae > Reyranella. Next base: position 328 of record SCVT01000364.1, read on the forward strand.
TCCATCGTGTAGCGGGCCTGGCCGGTCAGGATCGCGTCGGTGAACGGGTTGGGCAGGCTGGCGCCCAGCGCCTTGCCGGCCACGTCGTCTTCGATGTTGCTCTTGCCGTGCAGCGCATCGACGATCGAGCGGTAGCCGGTGCAGCGGCAGATGTTGCCCTTCAGCGCGTGCGGCAGGTCGTCCTTGCGATGCTGGTCGAAGGCGGCCGAGGCCGTGGTCATCATCATGCCGGCGGCGCAGTAGCCGCACTGGAAGGCCTGGGCGTCGTGGAACGCCTGCTGAATCGGGTGCAGCTTGCCGTCCTTGGACAGGCCCTCGATGGTCGTCACCTTGCGGCCCTCGCCGCGGAAGGCGGGTACCAGGCAGGAATGGAACGGCTGGCCGTCGATCCACACCGTGCAGGCACCGCAATCGCCGGCGTCGCAGCCCTTCTTGACGCCGAACACCTCCAGGTCGCGCAGGAAGGTGCGCAGGCACTGGCCGGGCTTCGGCTCGGCCGCATACGTGCGGCCATTGACCTCGAACTTGCTCATGACAGCTCCGCGCGAATCTGTTCGGCCAGGTAGTGGGTGACGTGGCGCTTGTAGGGTGCCGAGCCATGGACGTCGCTGAACCACGCGTCGGGCGGCAGCTTTTCGTCGACTGCCTGCCTGAGCTCGGTGGCCGAGGGCGTCTTCTTGAAGCGGATATGGACCGGGCGCGGCGTCGCGGCGCTCACCGTGAGCAGGAAGTCCTCGCCCTTGTCGCCGACGGTGGCGACGATCAGCGCCGCCGAGCGGCCGAAGTGGGTGAGGGACACCTGGCGCATGGCGAAGCGCTTCCTGAGCGAAGCGGCGGGCAGGTGGATCGAGCGCAGCAGCTCGCCCTTCTGCAGGACGTTCTGGTGGTTGCCGGTCACGAAGTCGACCACCGGCACCTGGCGCGGCTTGCCGTTCTGTGGCCACAGGGTGCAGACGCCTTCGAGCGCGGCGGTGAGCGAGACCATGGCGCCGGCCGGAAGGGACATCACGACGTTGCCGCCGACGGTCGCGGCGTTCCAGATCTTGAACGACATCAGGAACGCATCGATGCACTTGTCGAACAGCGGGACGGCCGTCCAGTCGGCCGGGCCCTTGAAGTCGTGCAGCTCGACGATCTTGCAGGTCGCGGCGATCTCGAGCCCTTCAGGCGTCACGGTGAGCGCGGGCCAACCCAGCCGCTCGAGGTCGACCAGCGTGTCGGTCGCCACCTGCGGCTCGGAGAACAGCCAGGTGCCGCCGCCCAGCCAGGCATGGCCGTCGCGCCATTCGATCTCCTCGAACGACTTCGGCCGCTTCACATCGACGATCGTATTGAGGTTCATCCCTTGCCCCGTGCTCTACAGGCCCGCACTTTGTCGTTTGCCTCCAGGCGGGTGCGTCTTGCACCCGCCCATCGGAAGAAGTGGGCGATGCCTACTTCAGGTCGTCGAGCGACGTCGGGCCGGGGCCCGTCGTGATCAGCGTCGGCCACTGCTTGGAGCCGAACGGGACGGCGGGCGGCAGGAAGGGCTGCTTACCGCGGCGCTGCATCTCGGAGATGATGGTCTTGCGGCCGTCGCCGCCCATCAGCTCGAAGTCCATGATCTTGTAGTTGTTGAAGAACAGCTCGCCGACCGAGCGGTCGCCGATGATGCGGGTCATCGAGACCAGCATCTCCTCCGGCGTCGTCGTGAAGCCCATCGTCTCGATCAGCATCAGCCGGTCGTTGATCGCCTCGGGGCCGAAATACTGGGCGAGCACCGAGAACAGCACGTTGTTCTGGCGCGCCACGTAGATCGTGTTCGAGGCGGCATAGGTCTTGGCGAGGTCGGGGCCGAGCATCGCGGCCCAGCCGTCCATCACTTCCATCCAGTGCTTCACCTGGGTGGAAGCCGCCCAGTTGATGATCGTCTTGATGTTGGGCGCCTGCTTCTTGGCGAAGGCCTGCAGCGGTTCCAGCGTCACCACGCCCTTGGCGAGGCAGTCATCCATGTAGGCGAGGTTGGTGGCGAGGATCTCCTTCACCACCGGCTTCCAGTCGGCCTGGATGTCGTTGCTGGCGTCGAGCCCGTCGAGCGCGGTCTTCATCTGCGTGCGATAGGCCGCCATCGGCGCGATCCAACGCTTGTCGGCCGGATTGTTGACCGATGGGATGACGACCTGGCTGATGGCCATGGTGCTGTGACCGGTCGACTTCAGGATCTGGTAGACCTTCGGCACCTTGGGCGCATCGATCGGCGCTTGGCCCGGTCGGTACAGCATCAGCCGGCCACCCTCGTTGCTGAACATCGCGAGGATGATCGGGTGCTTGGCCAGGATGTTGCGGCGATAGATGTTCGCCGCGCGGTCGTAGAGCGTGAACATGCCGAGGTCGAGCTGCAGGATGTCGCGCGTGGAGACGTCGCTCGGGTTCGAGGCCGTGTTGCCCGCGATGTTGGCGAGATAGTCGGGCAGGTTGGCCGGCGCCTGGGCCGATGCCGTGCCGGCGGCGAGGCCGGTCGCGAGCAGGCCCGCGGCCAGCGGAAGCAACAGTCTGTTCATTCGTCCTCCGTTTCCGGCCCTGCGGGCCAACCAGTCGATCGTCTTCATTCGCGAGCCTCCTAGAAAAGCAGCGTGAGCCGCAACGTGGTCGTGAGCGCACCCGGCAGGTCCGGCGAGAGGGCCGGCGTTGGGATGTAGGTCACGGTCGGTTGCAGGAACGTCGTGGCGAAGAGGTGTGCCTGATAGTAGGCCTGGAACATCAGTTCGGTGGGCCGCTGGAACGCCGACGGGTTCATCCGCGACACGCTGGCGCCGATGCCGAAGGAGTCGCTGGCGCGGTTGCCGATCAGCCCGAAGGCCGTGACGCCCGCGCCGTAATACTGGCTGATCGGCAATGTCACGGAGGAGTTGGCGCCGACCTGGTAGAAGACGGAGATCGAGGAGTTGCGGACGGCGGGGTTCACGCCGTAGGCCACGCGCTGCGAGCCGAACGCGTAGAAGCCGCCGGTACCGTCTTCCGTGTCGCCGTGGAATGTCATGACGCCGGTCTGCCGCCACAGGCCGACGGCGAACTGTCCGGGATGCTTGCCTTCGCCCAGCAGCCAGTTGACGCCGGCTTCCGCGATGTTGAACCAGTAGCCGTTGAACATCGGCGGGGCGACGCCGGTCTGGATGCCGCGCGCGCGGTTGCCGTCGTAGAAGCCGAAGTTGACGTAGAAATTCTTGGTCGGCGTGAAGTTGACCGTCACGCCGTTGCCCGGGTTGTAGTAGCCCATCATCGCGCCGATCATCGAGGCGTTGACGAAGATGGGCGACCACAGGAGGCCGCTCACGGCCGGAATGTTCTGGTCGGCGTCGTCCAAGTGCACGGGCCGCAGGACGTTGCCGAAATCGTAGGTCGGCAGGCTGCGGCCGATCCGCATCGACAGCACGTCCTTCACCATCTCCTGAAGGTACCACGCCTCGAGGAGCTCGGTGCGGTTGAGCGGCGGCAGACCCACGATGCCGTTGTAGCCGGTGATGCTGCCGGCCTGCTCGTTGGTGTCGCCGCCGTTGAACTGGAGGAACTCGAAGCCGAACTTGGCGCCGCGCCAGCCCACCAGCTTCTCGGCGTCCACGTCGAGCCCGAGCACCAGCGCGCTGTTGTTTGACCAGGCGCCCGGCTGCGCGCCACCCGCGACCACCACGTTGGTGTCGGCGAGCCACATGCCGCCGAGCTTCACGCCCCATTCCTCCTTGAGGCCGAGCGTGCGACCGAGCCAGCCGGTGCCGGTCGAGAAGTCGCTGGAGGCGGGATTGCCGCTGACGGCGACGGCCCGCTCGGGAGGCGGTGGCGCCGGCGTGACCCGGACTGCGTCCTGGGCCGCCGCGGACCCGGCGCCGGCGAGCAGGACTCCCGTGCCGAGCACCGCGGCGGCGAACGCCCTGCGAACGCAGCGCAACGACCGTCTTGGTCCTGTAAAAAAGCCGTTCAACGCCATCGGTTCGTTCCCACAGACACCCCAAACGCCGCGGGTAGGCGGACGCATCTTGCGTCAGGCGAGGGCTTCAGGCGGGTCAAGAAATGGTCAAGATTTGTCACGGTCAGTGTATAGATAAGGCCATGTCCATCTACGCGTTTGGCCCCTTCGTTCTCGACCAAACCGAGCGTCGGTTGTCGCGCGCCGGCCAGCGTGTCTCCGTGCCCGGCAAGGCCTGGCAGATCCTGGTGATGCTGGCGGAGGCCGGCGGCCGGCTGGTCTCGCACGAGACCTTCCGGACCAGGCTTTGGCCCAACGTCGTGGTCGAGGATCGGACGCTCACCGTCCACGTCTCGACCCTGCGCAAGGCGCTGGGTGCCGGGTCGGACGAGGATTTCATCGAGACTGTCGCGAGGACGGGCTACCGGCTCGCGGTGCCGGTGCAGACCGTCTTCGAGGCCCCGTCGGCGCCGTTGCCGTCGCGCAATGCCGATACCAAACCGCTGGGCGTCCGCGTCTTCTCGACCGGCGACCTCGCCCAGGGCGACGACTATCTCGGCGTCGGCATGGCCGATGCGGTGACCACGGCGCTGGGCGGCGTGCCCGGCCTCGCCGTGTCCTCGGTCGGCGCCGTGGAGGATCTCGACGGCGCCCGCTCGCTGGGGCTGGCCCACCTGCTCGAGGGCGCGGTGCGCCGCGAGTCCGGCCGGCTCCATGTCTCGGCGAACCTGATCGACGTGCCGACCGGCCGCAGCCGGACGAGCGAACGTTTCGAACGCCCGCAGGCCGACGGCGCGGGTCTGCAGGATGCGATCGCCACCTGGGTCGCGACCTCGCTGCGTCAGTCGTCCGGCCAGGCGCTGCACAGCTATCGCCCGCGCAGCTCCGAGGCCTACTTCCTGCAGCTCGAGGCGCGGGCCCATCTCAAGCCCTTCACGCGCCTGCCGCTGCTCAAGGCGCTCACGCTCTTCGAGCAGGCGCTGGTGCTCGACCCCGACTATGCGCTGGCCCATGCCGGTCTCGGCTCGGCCTATCTGCTCATGGCCTCGACCGCGATGCTGCGGCCGCTGCAGGTCGAGGAGGCGATGCCGATGGCGCGCCGCGCCGCCGAACGCGCGCTCGCCCTCGACGAGGGGCTGGCCGAGGCCTGGGCGGTGCTCGGCCGCGTGAAGATGGAATACGACTGGGACTGGGAGGGCGCCGAGGCCGACCTCGCCCATGCCGTCGCCCTCAACCCCAACTCGGTCGAGGCGCTCGCCGCCTTCGGCCAGTTCCTGAGCTCCATGGGCCGCCACGACGAGGCCATCGAGGCGATGGAGCAGGCGCGCGGTCTCGACCCGCGCCGCGTCGAGACGCTGCAGCATCTCGGCATCGTCTACTGGATGGCCGGCCGGCCCGACCGCGCCCTGGAGATCGTCGAGGAGAGCCTGGCGCTCGCACCCGAGTCGGTGCGCGGGCAGTACGGCCGCATGATGATCCTCGACCAGCTCGGCCGCCACGACGAGGCGATGGCCGAGCGCCTGTCGACACTCCGGGGGCTCAGCGTCGCGCAGGGGCTCGCCGAGCAGGTCGAGATGCTCCTGCGCAGCAAGGGCTGGCGCGAGGCGATGCATGTGTGGATCGGCCTGCTCGAACGCACCAACCGCTGGGAGGGGGCGGCGATGCAGTGGATGGCTGTCGGCGAGCCCGAGCGGGCGCTCGACGCCCTCGATCACTGCATCAAGGCGCGCACCACCTACCTGTGCTTCACGGCGCAGAACCCGTATTTCCGCTCGCTCCACGGCACCCCACGCTTCCAGGGCATCCTGCAGGCCCTCAAGCTCGATCGGCCGACCGGCGCTCCCTGACACCACACCACGAAATGACTTCCCCAAGCCCTTGGCGCGTCGATAGTGTTGCCACAACGTGCCTTCGGGGGTGAGGGCCAGATGTCTCAAAGCGGCCAATCTGCAATTGATCCTGCGTCTCACGCGGCAGGCATTCCGGGGGCCGTGCTGGCCGAGCTGACGACCGACGGGGTCCCGGCGGGGCAGCGGCTGACCTTCTGGCGCGACGGCGTGCTGAAGCGCATGGAGCCCACGGCGGCGTCGGAGGAGGGCGGTCCGTTCCGGGCGCGCCTGCGCCGGCTCTCGGTCGAGGGCGCCGAGCTGGTGGAACACGCGTCGGAGCAGGTCTTCGCCCTGCGCAGTGCCGAGCGGCGGCGGCTCGACGGCTGCGACGACATCTCCATCGACGTCATGCGGCATTGCAAGTCGGCGTCGATCGAGCACGGCGGCGCGGAGCTCGCCTTGCGCGCCGGCGACATGTGCGTCGTCGACTATGCCCAGCCGATCGCCGTCCGGCGCAGCCGCCATTCAGCGATCGGCCTGATCCTCCCGCGCGACCGCGTGCGCGAGGTCATGGGGGGCGGGGACGCCGACGCGCTGGCCGGACGCAGGCTCGTGGCGCACGGCATGACGGCCGTCCTGCGCCACCATCTGCTGACCACGCTCGACGAGGCGCCGTACCTGTCGGCGGCGGAGCGGGTGCTCGCCGTCGACGCGGCGGCCAGCATGGCGCTCGCCATCTTCCAGGCCGGCCGTTTCAGGACCGCCGATGTCGAGCAGTTCGCCGACGGCTTCTACCAGGCGGCGCGGCGCCTGATCGACCAGCAGTGCGACGACGCGGACCTGACGCCCGACCGCGTGGCGCTGGCGCTCGGCTGCTCGCGCGCCTCGCTCTATCGGCTGTTCGCCCGGCGCGGCGAGAGCGTCGCGTCCATCATCTGGTCGAGCCGCATCGAACGCGCCCGCCGCATGCTGGCCTCGGCCGAGGGCAGCGGCCTGAGATCGGAAGAGC
>SCVT01000365.1 GCA_004296815.1 Reyranella sp.
GATCTGCCGCTGTCGCGGCGTTCCTCCCTTCGCTTCGCCGCCCTCGCACTGACCTTGGGCGGTGCCTCGACCGCCGTCGCAGAGGGTGGCTATCCCACCAAGCCGGTACGGCTGGTGATCCCCTATCCGCCGGGCGGCGGCACGGACATCACCGGCCGCGCGATGGCGCAACGGCTCTCGGAGTTCCTCGGCCAGACGGTCGTGATCGAGAACAAGCCGGGCGCCACCGGCATGATCGGTGCGGCCTCGGTCGCGAAGGCCGCGCCCGACGGCTACACGGTGCTGTTCGGCGCGGCGAGCGAGATGGCGATCAACGCTAGCCTGTTCAAGACCATGAGCTACGACCCGCGCACCGACTTCGAGCCGGTGAGCCTGATCGCGGCCTTCCCGCTGGTCTTCGTGGCGCCGGCCTCGTCGACGAAGACACTGCCCGAGCTGGTCGACGCCGCGCGCGCCAAGCCCGGCACGGTGAGCTACGGCTCGATCGGCAGCGGCAGCCCGCAGCATCTCGCGGCCGAGTTGCTGTCGAGCATGGCGACGGTGAAGTTCATCCACGTCCCCTACAAGGGCTCGGGCCCGCTGGTGCAGGACGCCGTCGGCGGCCATCTCGACATGGCCGTGAGCAGCGTGCCGCCCGCGGTGCCGCTCGTGCGCTCGGGCAAGCTGCGCGCGCTCGCGGTCACGTCGGCCAAGAGGTCCGAGGCGCTGCCCGACGTGCCGACGATGGCCGAGCTGGGCTACGCCGGCTACGAGTTCAACACCTGGGTGGGCGTGGCGCTGCCGAAGGGCACGCCGAAGCCGATCGCCGATCGGCTGCGCGAGGGCATGGTCGCGGCATTGGCGGCCCCCGACGTGCAGGCGGCGCTGCGCGACCAGGGCGCCATCCCGGTCGGCTCCTCGCCCGAGGCGTTCCGGGCCTTCGTGCGCGACGAGGTGGCCAAGAGCGACCGCATCGTCGCGGCCGCCGGCATCCAGCCGGAATGAGCCTGTCGTCCGCCGTGCTGTCGTCTATCATCCGGCCATGAACGCGCCACGCCGCCGCCGCGCCATCCTCATCGTCTGCGACGGGCTCGGGACGGAATGGATCTCGCCGGTCCATACCCCGATCCTGGCCGCGCTGCAGGCCAATCATTGCACCGCCGCCGACCATCACGCGGTGTTTCCCTCGGTGACGCGCGTCTCGGCCGCGTCGATCGCGACCGGCTGCTATCCCGGCCGGCACGGCCTCGAAGGCAACCAGATGGCGCTGGTCGAGGCCGGCAGGCTCGTGGTGCACAATGCCGGCGCAGCATCCTTCCGCGACACGATGCGCCGCGTGACGGGCAAGACGCTGCATGTGCCGACGCTCGCCGAGTGGCTCGCACCGCACGGTGGCCAGATCGCCTATTCCAACGTGTCGGCGGGCGCGGCCTACTTCCTCGATCCCGACCATTTCGGCATCGTGCGGCACCGCTCTGGCTCGTTCGGTGTCGGCGGCGCCCTCCTCACTGGCGATGCCCATCTCGCGGTGAGCCACGATCTCGACGGCGACATCGCCACGGCCCGCCGTTTCTGCGACGAAGTCGTGCCGTCGTCCGACTTCGCGCTCGCTGTCCTCTGGCTCGCCAACCCGGATCTCACGACGCACTACGATCCGCTGGGCTCGCCGGCGCATCTCAACGCGCTGCAGGTGACGGACGGTCTGGTCGCCAAGGTGATCGAGGCGATCCAGGCCGAGGAGGACCGGTTCGACACGCTGCTGGTCATCGGCTCGGACCATGGCCATGAGACGATCGGCCGGTCGATCCATATCGGCCGCTGGCTGTCGGACAATGGATTGGCCGACGAGGTCGCCGACGGCCGAGTCGCCGTTGCCTCGCAGGGCACGTCGGCGCTGCTCTATGCCCACGAGGCGGTGCGGCCGGCAGTCGAGCGGCTGCTCCCCGCGATGCGTCGCGAACCGTGGGTAGGCGAGACCCTGACGGGCGCCGACCTCGCGGCAACCGGATTGTCGGGCGCCAGCCTGTTTGCCGCGATCGACACGTCCCGCCGTGCCGAGACGAACGCCTACGGCGTTGTCGGCACGCGCTGGCTGGTCGAGGACGGCGAGGGGAAGCCCGCCATCGGGTGTGGTCATCATGGTGGGCTCGGACCGAGCGAGACGCGGCCCTTCCTCACCCTGGTTCATCCGACGTTCGGGCAGGGCCGGATCGAGCGCCGCACCAGCCTGGTCGACATCGCGCCGACCATCCTGGATTTCCTCGGCCTGCCTGTGGACCAGCTCGACGGGAGCCCGATCGCCGCCTGACGGCTGCGGCCGTGGGCTTTCTTGACACCCTGCGCCCCGGCCGCATAAAAGCGCCCACCCATGGCTGGGTAGCTCAGCTGGTTAGAGCACGGCACTCATAATGCCGGGGTCGGCGGTTCAAGTCCGCCCCCAGCTACCAATTTCGGCCCCCGGTTGCGTGCCCCCAAGCAAGGCACGGCCGGGGGTCTTTCATTTGCGCGGGGGCTGCGCCAGTTTAGGACCATGGCCAACGGACACACGCACCAGACCGACGTCGTCATCGTGGGCGCAGGACCGGTCGGCCTCTTCACCGTGTTCGAATGCGGCATGGTCAAGCTGCACTGCCACGTGGTCGACGCGCTCGACGATGTCGGCGGCCAGTGCACGGCGCTCTACCCCGAGAAGCCGATCTACGACATTCCGGGCTTTCCGCGGATCGAGGCGGCCGAGCTGATCGTGCGGCTGAAGGCGCAGGCCGCGGCCTTCCGGCCGACCTACCATCTCGGCCAGCAGGTCCAGGCGCTGGAGCCGCTGACCGGCGGCTTCTGGCGCGTGACGACCTCGACGGGGACGGTGATCCAGGCGCAGGCGGTGATCGTCGCCGCGGGCGTCGGCGCCTTCGGCCCGAACCGGCCGCCGCTCCCGGGCATCGAGGCCTACGAGGGCAAGAGCGTCTTCTATTACGTCACGCAGCGCGAGACCTTCCGCGGCAAGCGCATCGTGATCGCGGGCGGCGGCGACACCGCGGTCGACTGGGCGCTGTCGCTCGCCGAGGTGGCGGCGCGCGTGTCGGTGATCCATCGCCGCGACCGGTTCCGCGCCGCGCCCGACAGCGAAGCCAGGCTCAAGGCGCTCGCCAAGGCCGGCAAGATCGACCTCGTCGTGCCGTATCAGTTGCACGGGCTCGAGGGCAAAGACGGGCAGCTCGGCGCCGTGACGGTGGCGACTCTCGATGGCGCCACCCGCAGGATCGAGGCCGACGTGCTGCTGCCGTTCTTCGGTCTTTCGATGTCGCTCGGGCCCATCGCCGAGTGGGGCCTGGCGCTGGAGCGCAACCAGCTCGAGGTCGATCCCGCGACGGCGGCGACCAGCAAGAAGGGGATCTTCGGGGTGGGCGACGTCGTCACCTATCCCGGCAAGCTGAAGCTGATCCTCACGGGCTTCGCCGAGTCGGCGATCGCGGCGCGCTCGGCCTACGCGCTGATCCATCCCGAGACGCCGCTGCACTTCGAATATTCGACGACGTCGGGCGTCCCTGACGCCTAGGCGACAGCCTTGAGCTTGCGCAGCGCCGCGAGACGGCGGGCGTAGGGCGGGTCGTTCCCCGGCACCAGCGCCGGCGGCACGATCGACTCCGCGAAGTGACAGGCGACGATCTGTCCTTGCGCACCGACCGGTCGCAGCAGCGGCTCCTCGACCTTGCAGCGATCCTGGGCGTGGGCGCAGCGCGTATGGAAGCGGCAGCCCTTGGGCGGGTTGAGCGGGCTCGGCACGTCGCCGGCGAGACGGATGCGCGCCCGTTGCGCCGTCGGATCGGGCACCGGCACCGCCGAGAGCAGTGCTTGCGTGTAGGGATGGCGCGGCATGGCGAACAGGCTGCGCTTGGGGGCGAGCTCGACGATCTTGCCGAGATACATCACCGCGACGCGATCGGAGATGTGGCGCACCACGGCGAGATCGTGGGCGATGAAGATGTAGGAGAGGCCGAGCTTGTTCTTGAGATCCTGCAGCAGGTTGATGACCTGCGCCTGGATCGAGACGTCGAGCGCCGACACCGGCTCGTCGCAGACGATCAGCTTGGGCTGCGAGGCGAGGGCGCGGGCGATGCCGATCCTCTGGCGCTGGCCGCCGGAGAATTCGTGCGGATAGCGCAGCGCGTGCCAGGCCGAGAGGCCGACCTCGGCCAGCAGCTCCTCGATGCGGCGCTGCAGGGCGGCGCCCGAGGCGAGCCCGTGCAGCCGCAGCGGCTCGGCCAGCGCTTCGCCCACCGTAAGGCGCGGGTTCAGCGAGGCATACGGATCCTGGAAGATGATCTGCATGTTGCGACGCAGGTCTCGCAGGTCGCCGCGGCCGAGACCGCGCACATCGCGGCCGGCGAAGCGGATCGTGCCTTCGGTGGCCTCGATCAGGCGCAGCACGAGGCGGCCGGTCGTCGATTTGCCGCAGCCCGATTCGCCCACCAGCGCCAGCGTCTCTCCCGGTGCCACGTCGAAGGTGAGGCCGTCGACGGCGCGCACGGTGCCGACCGCGCTCTGGAAGACGATGCCTCGCTTCACCGGGAAGTGCTTGGTGAGGCCGGTGACGGACAGGAGGGGCTCGCTCACGACGCGGCAGCTCCCGTCAGTTGGAGGTCGAGCGTGACGTCGAGCGGTGCCTTCCAGCAGGCCGCGCGGTGGCCGCGCGAAATCTCACGCAGCGCCGGCATCTCCGTGCGGCAGCGCGCGTCGGCCAGCGGACAGCGCGGGCTGAAGCGGCAGCCGGGCGGCAGCGCGTAGGGATTGGGGACCACGCCCTCGATGGCCGTCAGGCGCTCGTCGCCGTCGCTGCCCAGCCGTGGGATCGAGCCCAGCAGGCCGAGCGTATAGGGATGCTGCGGGTCGGCGAACAGCAAGTCGACCGGCGCCTCTTCGACGATGCGGCCGGAGTACATGACGATCACGCGATGCGCGAGCTCGGCCACGACGCCGAGATCGTGGGTGATCAGCATGATCGCCGTGCCCGTGCGCTCGCGCAGGTCGCGCAGCAGGTCGAGGATCTGCGCCTGGATGGTGACGTCGAGCGCCGTCGTGGGTTCATCGGCGATCAGGATCTTCGGGTCACAGGCCAATGCCATGGCGATCATCACGCGCTGGCGCATGCCGCCCGAGAGCTGGTGCGGATATTCGTCGAGTCGCGTCTCGGGCGAGGGGATCTTCACCAGCCGCAGCATCTCGAGCGCGCGGGCGCGCGCCTCGCCGGCCGATACGTTGCGGTGCAGGCGGATCGCCTCGACGATCTGCTCGCCCACGGTCTGCACCGGGTTGAGGCTGGTCATCGGCTCCTGGAAGATCATGGCGATATCGTCGCCGCGCACGGCGCGCATCTCGCTCTCCGGCAGGTCGAGGAGATTGCGCCCGTTCATGGCGATCTCGCCCGCCGTGATGCGGCCGGGCGGGTTGGGCACCAGCCGCATGATCGAGAGCGACGTCACCGACTTTCCGCAGCCCGACTCGCCCACGATGCCCAGCGTCTCGCCCGGCGCGAGCGAGAAGCTGATGCCGTCGACAGCCGCGAAGGAGCTGCCGCCGGAGCGGAACTCCGTGCGCAGCCCTTTGACTTCCAACAGCGGCGGCTTGTCGGTCAACGCATCGTCCTCAGGTCACCGGACGCGACTGCGGCAGGCGATCCTTGGTGCCGTAGACCGGCGGTGCCAGCTGTTCGGCGGTGCGGCCGGCCCAGTCGCGCTGGCTCACCGTCTCGAGCCGCTTGCGCTGACCCTCGATCAGGCCCGCGGTCGCGGCCTCGACGTCGACCGTCAGCACCTTGCCGTCCTTCACGACCTGCACGCCGTCGACATAGACATGGCGGATGGCTCGGTCGCTCGCCGAGTAGATCAGGCTGCGCACCGGCTCGTGCGCCGGCTGCATGTAGGGATGGCTCATGTCGACCAGCGAGAAGTCGGCCTTGCAGCCCGCCGCCAGCCGGCCGAGATCGGGCCGGCGCAGCATCTTGGCGCCGCCCACGGTCGCGGCCTCGAAGGCGTGCCGCGTCGTGCCCATCTTGTAGTTCATGGTGAAGACGCGGGCGAGGTAGCAGACGAGCCGGATCTCATCGAGCATGTTGTGCGGGAACGTATCCGTGCCGATGCCGACCGTGATGCCCGCGTTCATGTAGCGGCCGATCGAGTTCATCACCATGCCGCGCCGCGCGAACACGGTGGGGCAGTGCGCGACCTGCGCTCCCGAATCGCGCAGCCGCTCGAAGTCGTTGGCGTGCGGATAGTGGATCTGCGGATGGTCGTTCAGGAAGATGCCGTGGCCGATGATGAGGTCGGGGCCCAGCACGCCGATCGAATCAAGCCATTCGATGGGTGTCTTGCCGTGGCGATGCACCATCTCGTGGAACTCGACGACAGCCTGGCAGGCATGGGTCTGCATCGGCAGGCCGCGGCGCTTGGCTTCCTGCAGAGCCTCCTTGAAGAAGCCCTCGCGGCAGGTGTCGATCTGCGCCGGGCCGACCATGCCGGTGATGCGGCCACTCGGATGCTTCGCGGCCTCGTCGAGCGTCTTCATCGACATCTCGAAGGCCTTTTCGCCGGCCTTCTCGTCCCAGGCGTACTCGACCGTGTAGCCGTTCTTGGTGAACCACACGCCCTGCCGCATCATCGGGCAGACGACGGCGCGGATGCCGGTGGAGGCGAGGTCCTCGACCCAGCCGTCGCGCGCCATCGAGAGATCCGAGATCGTCGTGACGCCGCTCTTCAGCAGCTCCGACACGGCGACCTTGGAGGAGGGGCCGGCATCCTCCGGATTGAGCCCGAACACCGTCAGGTATTCGTAGAGCGAGCTCTGCCCCAGCTTGTCGCTGCCGTATTCCTCGGTGAGGCCCTTGTTGGCGGGCTCCGAGAAAGGATGGCTGTGGACATTGACCAGGCCGGGGATCGCCATGAACCCCTTGCCCTCGATGGTGGCGTCGACCGGGCCCGTGTAGCCGGGTCCGACATGGACGATCTCGTTGCCCTTGAACACGAGATCGGTGTTTTCGAGATAGACGTGTCGCCCTTCGGCCTCGTCCCACGCAACGACGTGGTCGAGGCCGGCGATCTTGGTCGTCTTCATGGACGTTTCACTCCACTCACTGGCTTGATTACTTGAACGCGATGCCCAGGCCCTTGTAGAGGCCGCAGCCGTAATTGCCGTGCGCCTTGATCGGCTTCAGCTTGGCGCCCGCCACCACGAACAGCGGCTCGTGATAGAGCGGGATCCAGACCGCCGCCTCGTGCACCTTCTGCTGCACGGCGGCGTAGGCCGCGGCGCGCGTCGCCTCGTCGGTGGCGGTCGAGCCCTTGTCGAGCAGCTCGTCCGTCTCCTTGTCCTTCCAGTTCATTCGGTTCGGCGTCGGCGTGTTGGCCGACCGGAAGTAGAGGTTCAGCGCATCGCCGGCGCTGACATAGGGGAAGCTCATGCCGAAGGCATCGAACTCCTGCGTGGCGAGCTTGCCCCACGCGACGGTCGAGTCGAAGAGCTGGATCTGGAAGTCGATGCCGACCTTGCGCAGGTCGCCCTGGACGGCCTCGGCGATCTCCTTGAACTGGCCGGAGATGCCGTAGACCAGCGGGGCCAGCTTCTTGCCGTCCTTGTAGCGGAAGCCGTCGGAACCCTTCTTCCAGCCCGCTTCGTCGAGCAGCCGCTCGGCCTCCTTGACGTTCTCGCCGTAGAGCGCGCGGTCGAGCTTGGGGTTGAAGTCCATCACGTTGGGGCTGAGCATCGTCGTGGCCGACTCGGCGAGACCGAAGGTGACGGCATCGGCGATGGCCTTCTGGTCGACCGCGAGGTTCATCGCGCGGCGCACCCGCACGTCGCTCATCAGCTCCTTGTCGACCTTGAAGCCGATGAAGTAGGTCCAGAAGAAGTTCTCGGCCTTGGTCACCGAGAGGTTCTTGTTGGCCTGCAGCTCCTTGATCGACCAGTAAGGCACGTACTGGCTGGCGTCCGCCTGGCCGGCCTGCAGCGCGGTGACGCGCGTGTTCTCCTCAGGCACCACCTTCCAGACCACGCGATCGACCTGGGCTTCGGTCGCGTCGTAGAAGGACGGTCCCCACTTGTAGCCCTTGTGCTTGCTGAGCACGGTCTGGTCGCGCGGCGTCCAGCTCTCGAAGCAGAACGGGCCGGTGCCGTCGACGCCCTTGATGCCGAAGTCGGCGCCGAGCTGCTTCACCTGGTCGATGTTCAGGATCGTGTGGAAGTACTGCGTCATCTGGTAGAGCAGCTCGGAGAACGGCTTCTTGAGCTTGTACTCGACCGTGTAGTCGTCGGCCGCCGACACCTTGTCGACGTCGCCCATGCGCCACTTCACCAGGCCCTTGGTCTCCGGATCGAGCCAGCGCTCGTAGGTGGCGACCACATCCTTGGCCGTCATCTTCTTGCCGCTGCAGAAGGTGACGTCGTCGCGCAGCCTGAAGGTGTAGGTGAGGCCGTCCGGCGACACCGTCCAGCTCTTGGCGAGACCCGGTCGCAGGGTCTTCATGTCGTAGTCGAGGTTCACCATCGTGTCGCCGATCATGTACATGACCTCGGCGCCCGAACGGGCCGTCGACTTGTGCGGATCGTATCGATCGGTGTCGATCTCGCGGACGATCGTCACGCTTCTCTGCGCCATCGCGGGCGCTGCCGCGCCGACGACGGCCACTGCGGCGAAGGCCGCCCAGATTGCCTTGCTCATGCCCACACCTCCTTGTTGCCCCAACCTATTGCCTCAACTTCGGGTCCAGGGCGTCGCGCAGCGCGTCGCCCAGGACATTGAACGCGAGAACCACGAGGAAGATCGCCGCGCACGGCAACGTCGAAACGTGCGGGGCGATCGAAAGGAACTTGCGGCCGTCGGCAGCCATGCTGCCGAGCTCGGCCGTCGGCGGCTGCGCGCCGAGACCCAGGAAGGAGAGCGCGGCGCCGAGCAGGATCGCCTGGCCGAGCTGCAGGGTCATGTAGATCAGGATGGTCGGCCAGCAGTTGAGCGCGAGATAGCGGCGGATGAGCGCCGCATCGCCGAGGCCGACGGCGCGGCCGGCCTCCATGTACTCCTGCTGCATGATCGACTGCGCCGCGCCCCGGGCGATGCGGGCGATCGAGGGGATGGCAGCGACGCTGAGGGCGATCACCAGCGAGACGAGGCCGGTGCCGAGGACCGCGGCGATGGCGAGGCCGAACAGGATCGACGGGAAGGAGAGGAGGACGTCGACGAGCCGCATCAGCGGCTGGTCGAGACGCTTGAAGTAGGCGGCGCTCAGCCCGATCAGCGCACCGAGCCCGCCGCCCACGGCAACGGCGATCACGCCGATTCCCAAGGTGGCCCGCAGTCCGAACAGGATGCGGCTCAGCATGTCGCGGCCCTGATTGTCGGCGCCCAGCAGATACATCGGGCAGCGCTCGCCGCCGATCGGACAGAGCCGGAGCCGCATGTTGTTGGCATAGGGATCGAACGGCGCGATCCACGGGGCTAGGACCGCCGCCAGGACGATCACGAACAGGAAGATGGCGGCGGCCGCGGCGGCCGGATCGCGCATGATTCGACGCCACACCGCGTTCTTGCGGCGGATCGCGGCGATGG
>SCVT01000366.1 GCA_004296815.1 Reyranella sp.
CCGACCGGCACCCAGTTGCGGCCGAGCACGCCCGCCAGCGGGGCGGCCTTGCCGAGGCCGGTGAACCACTGGGTCGCGGCGGCGCGCGAGGCGAGGACCAGCCAGATGAAGGCCGCCATGTAGAGCACCGCGCCCATCACCTGGTAGGCGGCGACGGCGGGCTGCGGCGTGCCGGTGTGGATCAGCACGAGGCCCAGCGTGCGGGCGAGGATGATCAGCAGCATCACCGCCTCGATGCGGGCGTACATGCCGCGCGCATCGTGGTCGGTGGCCTCGCAGAGCCGCGCCTGCGGCAGCGCCGGGCGCAGCACGAGCAGGAAGAGGAAGACGTAGAGACGCCAGTGGAAGATGCCGTCGAGGACGGCGGCGGCGAGGCGATCCTGGCCGGTCGGTGGAACTCCAGAGGGGCCGGTGAACCAGGCGCCGATCGCGGCATTGCAGATCAGCCAGACGGCGAGCACGCCGAGACCGTCGAGCAACGCCAGGCCGCCGAGGTTGCCGAGCGAGCGCAGGCCCTTCTCCGGCACCGCGCCGTCGGCCAGGCGATGGCGGAAGCGCGTCATCAGGAGGCGCAGCACCCATTCGGCCGCGACCGCCACGACGACGACGAGGCCCAGCAGCAACAGGAAGGACGAGGCGCCCAGGCCGCCCTGGGCGGAGCGATCGAAGATCTTGGGGATCGCCGCGAGATGGGTGCCGAGCACGGGCACGTGGCGCACGACATTGCCGGCGCGCTCGAAGAAGACGGCGAAGGGGCCGGGACCCTCGGGGATCGGCGTGCGGATGACGGTGGGCGGCGGTGGCTTGGTCTTGGACTTGCTGCTCGACGAGGCAGCGGGAGCGGCGGGAGGAGCAGCGGCTGGTGCGGGCGCGCCTTCCGCCTTGAGCTTCTCGGTGACGGAGTTGCTGATCGCGTCGACCAGCGTGTTGAACTGATCCTGGGTCATGCCGGCGGGAGGCGTCGTCTGCGCCTGCGCAACGGCGCCCGACAGCAGGACGAGCAAGGCCAGGCAGGCCGACAGGATGCGCGACATCTTGGTTCTCCCCCGAACGCCCTGCCACTGAACGCCAAAGCGCGCGGGTTGAAAAGCGGTAAACGCGCCGGTTTTTTGCAGTGTCTCCGGCTGCTAGAAGCATCGCAGATGACAATCGATCCCGACTGGGCCACGGCGCGACGCGCCATGGAGACGGGCCGTACGCTGAACGGGCCCGACGGGCAGCGCTCGCGTTGGCTGAAGGCGATCAAGACGGCGATCTGCGACAGCAGCGCGTTGTGGCTGAGAGCCGTGGGCCTCTACGCGCGCGGCCACCGCAACGCGGCCGACCTGCAGCTCACCGAGATCGAGGTGTCACCGCCCGGCCTGCCCGCCGCCTTCGACGGCTTCCGCATCCTGCACGTGAGCGACACGCATCTCGACCAGATGCCGTCGCTGGTGCCCATCGCGCGGCGGCTGCTCGACGGGATCGAGGTCGACCTGCTGGCGCTGACCGGCGACGTGCTGGGCGACCATCACGCGCCGGTCGCGCCCTCGGCCGACATGCTGGGCGAGGTGCTGAGCGGCGTGCGCGTGACGGGACGGCGGCTTGCGATCCTGGGCAACCACGATCCGCTCACGATGGTGGCGGAGATGGAGCGGATCGGGTTCGAGGTGCTGGTCAACCGCTCGACGGTCATCGAGCGCGCCACGACGGAGGGGGGTGTCGCACGGCTCGGCATCACCGGGCTCGACGACGTGCACTATTTCTATTCCGACGCGGCGCGGCGCGCGCTCGAGGCGCAGGCCGGCAACAAGGACTGCCGCATCGCGCTGATCCATTCGGCGGATGTCGCGGACTGGGCCTCGGCGGCGGGCTACGCGCTCTATCTCGCGGGCCACACGCATGGCGGCCAGATCTGCCTGCCGGGCGGCCGGCCGGTGGTCGCGAACCTGTTGCGCTGCCGGCATGCCGCCACGGGGCTTTGGCGCGACGGCGACATGGTGGGCTACACCAGCACGGGGCTGGGGGTCGCCTACCCGCCGGTCCGCTTCAACTGCCGCGGCGAGGCGGCGGTGATCACCTTGCGGGGAACGAAATCGGGCTGAGCGCGTTGAGTCGGAACCGTCTTCCGGGAGTCCCAGCCCATGACCGCTGACGTGGACGACAAGAAGCCGACCGAGAAGAAGCCCGCCAAGAAGCCTTACGAGCCGCCCAAGCTGAAGGAGTGGGGTACGCTGCGCGATCTCACCAAGGCAGTCGGGTGGTCCGGCAACGAGCACGGCGGCAAGGGCAAGCAGCCCCGCCGCACGCGCTAGTCGCGCTTCGCCCGCGACTCGGCGATCGACGTCACGACGGCGGAGAGAAGATCGCGCGGGCCGGCATCGGCGCGCAGAAGGGCGCGCGGCAGTTCGTCGAAGCGACGACGTCCGTCCGCGGTGAGCTGCGGGCCATCCTTGCCGTCGACGACGAGCCTGAGGCGACGGAGCTGCGCCAGGTCCCGGGCGCGCAACGTGAAAGCCGGCGATTCGCCGAAGGCGACGCGGCGCAGGGTCACTTCCTCGTCGAAGCTGAGCTCGTTACTCGACATGGCGCACGGTCTCCTTCGGGGCGGTGTCGTCCTGCGTCGCCGCAAGACCGGCGGGACCGGTGCGGGCGAGGACGGGGAGCAGCGCCGAGGCGCGGCGGCGCGCCAGGCCCAGGAGACGCTGCAGGGCGAGCTCGTCGCGCACCAGCTTGGGAAGAAGAACCGACGGAAATTTC
>SCVT01000367.1 GCA_004296815.1 Reyranella sp.
CCTGCTCGCCGACAAGATCGTGCTGATGACCAACGGCCCCGGCGC
The DNA here is from genome assembly GCA_004296815.1 of Reyranella sp. GTDB lineage: Bacteria > Pseudomonadota > Alphaproteobacteria > Reyranellales > Reyranellaceae > Reyranella. Next base: position 46 of record SCVT01000367.1, read on the forward strand.
CAAGATCGCCGAGATCGTGGTCAACACCATGCCGCGCAACGAGCGGCACCGGAACGACCTCCATCGCCATCCGCAGTACTACGCGATCCGCAACCACCTCGTTGAGTTCCTGGTGAACCGCAGCCGCGCGTTCGACCAGGAGATCGCCGAGCACGGCCACGATCCGCGCCGACTGAAGCTGGTGAAGCCGGGATTGTCGGCGGTCAACCCGCCGGCAGAAGTCGTGCCGCTCAGGCACACACATTCATGATCGACTGACACGGGAGAAGACAATGAAGCGGGCTGAAGTCACGGAAAAGATTCTCACGGCCAAGCGCCTGAAGGAGATGAGCTGGGAAGAGATCGCCAAGAAGATCGGCGGCGCGTCCAAGATCATCATCACCGCCGCCTGCATGGGTCAGATGCGGATGACCAAGGAGCAGGCGACCAAGGCCGGCAAGCTGTTCGGGCTGGGCAAGGAAGAGGTGTTGCTGCTGCAGGAGGTGCCGTACCGCGGCTCGCTCCCGCAGGTGCCGCCGACCGACCCGCTGATCTACCGCTTCTACGAGCTGATCCAGGTCTACGGCACGACCTGGAAGGAGCTGATCCAGGAAGAGTTCGGCGACGGCATCATGTCGGCGATCGACTTCGACATGACCATGGAGCGCCAGCCCGACCAGAAGGGCGATCGCGTGAAGATCGCCATGTCGGGCAAGTTCCTGAGCTACAAGACGTACTGATCGGGAATAGATCCCTCGCTTGCGCTCGGGATGACAAGATACTCGGTGTCATCCCGAGCGTAGCGGGGGATCTCTATTCCGCCGCGAGCTTTCGTGCGCTGCGCGGGTCCCGGGTGAGCAGGCCGTCGGCGAGGTCGCGGTCGATCATCGCGTCGGGGCGCTCGGAGATGCGGCCGAAGCCGGCGCCGCCGCCTACGAACATCTCGACGATGTCGCCCTTGCCGAGATCGACGGCGGCCTTGCTCTTAAGGTCCTCGACCGTGCCGTTGGCGCGCAGGATGCGGCAGTAGCCGCGCTGGCCGGGCTCGCCACCCAGCAGGCCCTCGGGCGCGAGGCGGAAGCGGTCGGAGTAGATGGCGAGCTGCACGTCGTCGCGCAGGATCTCGCAGCGCCGCGTGAAGCCTGCGCCGCCGCGGCGGGCGCCGAGGCCGAAGGAATCCGGCGCCAGCTCGTAGCCGACGATGCGGAAGAAGTCGTAGTCGATGTCGAGTGACTCGACCGGCGCGTTGGAGCAGTTGCTGAGCGGCGAGTCGACGGCATCGCAGCCGTCGGCGTCCTTCGAGGCGCCGTAGCCGCCACCGAAGATCTCGAGATAGACGCTGTAGCCGCGCTCGCCGAGATGGCTGAGGCAGAACGCCGTGGTGCAGTCGAAGCCGGTGGCGATCACCTTGTCGGGCAGCGCCTGCGCCATCGCCTTCATCACCGCGTTGAACACGCGATAGGCCGGGATCATGCGCGCGCGCACCGGCGCCGGCGGCCGCGGATTGAGCAGCGAGCCGTAGGGCACCTTGATGGTGATCGGCCGCGCCATGCCCTCGTTGTAGGGAATGTCCGGGCTAGTCAGGACCGACTTCACGCAGGAGAGCGCCGCCGACAGCGTGCTGGAATAGGGGCAGTTGAGGTTGCGCTTCACCTGCGCGCAGGTGCCCTCGAAGTCGATCTCGACCGAATCATCGGAGATCGTGACTTTGGCCTTCACGACCAGCGGATCGTCGGTGAGGCCATCATCGTCGACTGCGTCCTCGCCGTAGAAGGTGCCCTTGGGCGCCTGGGCGATGGCCGCGCGCACGCGGCGCTCGGAATAGTCCTGCATCTCCTTCATCGCGGCCTCGACCTTGTCGGTGCCGTAGCGCTCGCAGAGCTGCTTTACCCGCAATACCCCGATGGCATTCGCGGCGAACTGCGCGTTGAAGTCGCCAATCGTGAGGTCGGGCACGCGCACGTTGGCGGTGACGAGGCGCTCGAAGCTGCCGCCATTCCAGTCGTGCTCGAAGCTGTACCTGGAGGGCGGGAAGCGCAGTCCCTCCTGGTAGACGTCGGAAGCATGGATGTTGAGGCCGGGCGCGCCGCCGCCGAGGTCGAGATGGTGCGCGACCGAGGCGCCGAAGCCCACGACGCGACCTTGAACGAAGATCGGCGTGAAGATGAAGACGTCGGGGATGTGCTGGCCACCCTCGAACGGGTCGTTGTTGATCAGGAAGTCGCCTTCCTTGAGCGTCTCCACCGGATGGCGCCGGAGGCAGGCGCGCAGGGTCTCGCCGATGGGGCCGAGCTGCATGGGGATCAGTTCGGCCTGCGCCACCGTGTTGCCGTCGCGGTCCATCAGGCCCGCCGAGCCGTCGCGCGCCTCGCGCAGGATGGTCGAGTAGGCCGAACGGATCAGCTTCACGCCCATCTCGCGGGCGCCGGCGATCAGCGCCTGGCTGATGACGGCATAGTCGATCGGACCGAGTTGGGTCATGACGATCTCCGCAGGATCAGATTGTCGGACGCATCGAGCTCGGCCGTCCAGCCCGGCGCCACCCAGGTGGTGGCGGTGTGGCCCTCGACGACGGCGGGGCCGACGATCTTCTGTGCCGGCTCCAGTGCCTCGGCGGTGTAGCGCGGGCAGTCGAGCCAGGTCTCGCCGTGGAAGATCTTGGCCTGTTCGGGTGCACGTGCCGCGAGCCTCTCGCGATCCAGCTTCGGCGCGCCGCCGATCGGCAGGGTGGCGCCGACGCGCAGGGTCACGATCTCCACGGGGCGGTCTAGCGTGGCGCCGTGCATGAAGGTGCGGTGGTGGGCGTCGGCGAACAGCTCCGAGAGATAGGCGGCATCGAGCGAGGCGAGGCGCGCGGCCGGCACCTCGACACCGACCTCGAAGGCCTGGCCGACGAAGCGCATGTCGAGCGTGTGGGTGTAGACGAGGTCGCCCGGCAGCTTCATGTCGGCGAACTGCGCGGCGAGGCGCTGGCGCATCTCGGCGAAGATGCGACCGGCTTCCTGTGCGGCCGTCTCGTCGAGCTTCATCTTGCGCGTGACGGCGTCGAATTTCGTGTAGTCCGATGCGACCAGGCCGTAGGCGGAGATCACGCCGGCATTGGGCGGCACGACGATGGTCGAGATGCCGAGCTCCTCGGCGATACGCGCAGCGTGCAGCGGGCCGGCACCGCCGAACGGCACCAGCGCATAGTCGCGCGGATCGCGGCCGCGCTCGGTGGAGACGAGCTGGATGGCGCGCACGATGTTGGCGTCGGCGAGCTGTAGCGCCGAGGAGGCGGCTTGCTCGACCGTGAGCTTGAAGCGCTCGGCCAGCGGCTCGAAGGCGCGGTGCGCGGCCTGGGCGTCGAGCTTCATGCGGCCGCCGAGGAACGCGGCGGGCCGGATGGTGCCGATCACGATGTGCGCGTCGGTGGTCGCGGGCTCGATGCCGCCCTTGCCGTAGCAGGCGGGGCCGGGATCGGCGCCGGCGCTCTGCGGGCCGACGCGCAGCATGCCGCCGTCGTCGACCCAGGCGATCGAGCCGCCGCCCGCGCCGACCGAGACGATGTCGAGCACCGGCGTGCGGATCGGCAGACCGTCGATCTCGGATTCCGAGGCGAGCGAGGGCCGGCCGTCCTGCACCAGGCAGACGTCGGTCGAGGTGCCGCCCATGTCGAAGGTGATGAGATCCTTATAGCCCGAGCGCGCGGCCTGGCGCGTGGCACCGACCACGCCTGCAGCGGGCCCCGAATAAAGCGCGGTGATGGCGCTCTGGCGCATTGCCGAGGCGGGCAGGCGGCCGCCGTTGGATTGCATCACGGTGAAACGGCCGGTGAAGCCCGCATCGGCGAGCTTGCCTTCGAAGCGGTGCAGGTAGCCGTCAATGACAGGCTGGACGTAGGCCGAGAGCAGCGTCGTCGAGGCGCGCTCGAATTCGCGGAACTCGCGCGCAACCTGATAGCTGCAGGTGACGAGCACGCCGGGCAGGGACTCGGCGATCAGCGCCGCCAGCCGCTTCTCGTGCACCGGATTGGCATAGGCATTGAGCAGGCAAACGGCGACGGCGCGATAGCCGCCGGATTTGAGCGCGGGGATCAACTCGGCGCGCACCCTGGCTTCGTCGAGCGGCGTTTCGATCGTGCCATCGGCCCGCAGCCGCTCGGTCGCCTCGAAGCAATCCTTGCGGCGCACCGGCGGCGCGGGCTTGGCGTAGAAGAGGTCATAGATGTTGCGCCGGTCATGGCGCTGCATGAACAGCAGGTCGCGGAAGCCCATGGTTGCGACGAACGCCACTGTGGCGCCCTTGCGTTCCAGCACGGCGTTGGTGGCGACGGTCGAGCCGTGGCCGAGATCTTTTATGCGCGAGAGGTCGATGCCCGAGGCGGTGAGGGCGGCGAAGGCGCCGATGTCGGGACTGCGCGGCGTGCTCGGCACCTTGGTGACGACGATCCTGCCGCCCTCGACCGCCACCAGGTCGGTGAAGGTGCCGCCGACCTCGACACCGACACGCATCTTCTCAGCGCCCGTCGAGCTTTGTTTGCAGCTCGGCGATCTGCTTCTTCAGCTCCTCGTTCTCCTCGCGCGCCTTGGCGGCCATGGCTTTCACGGCGTCGAATTCGTCGCGGCGCGGAATGTCCATGCCGTCCAGGATCTTGGCGATCTGGTCGCGCACGCGGGCCTCGACCTCGTCCTTCATGCCGGAGAGCGCGCCGACGGCGCCGTTGGCCACCTTGGTGAGATCGTCGATGAAGGGATTGCGGGTTTGCATCGCCATGCTCCTGAAGGGCGTGACTCCTGATGCGGGGAGTATGGGCGGCTGGTAGCATCCAGCGCAAGAAGCACCGGAGGAAGCCGTGGGTCTGGTAAAAGTCGAGTCGAGCGAAGGCATCACCACCATCACGATGACACGGGCGGACAAGCGCAACGCCTTGTCGCAAGCCCTGTGCGACGG
>SCVT01000368.1 GCA_004296815.1 Reyranella sp.
GGTTCGAGCAGGTCGTCGTGCAGGCGCTCCAGCACGGGGCCCAGCATGACGAGCTTCTCCTCGCGGCGCTCCGCGACCTCGGTGGCGGAGCGCACGTCCTTCAGCTCGGTCGCCATCAGGAAGAGGTCGGCATAGAAAGCGGCGCGCACGGCGTGCTGGCGCTTCTCGATGGCGAGCGTCATCTGGTCGATGGGCACGCGCACCTCGTAGGCCGAGCGGAAGGACTGTCCTTGAGTCTCCGGCACGAAGGTGATGCCGCCCGGCGCCTGGCTGGTGTGCTGGCCGCGCAGCGACGGCGGCGCCACCAGCGGCGGATTGATCATCTTGGCCAGCGCCTGCGAGAAGCGCAGCTGCATGGTCTGCAGGCCCTTGGCGTCGGGCAGCGCGTCCATGCCGGGCGAGCGGCCGTAGACGTCCGGACCCATGAGATGCCAGCGCGGACAGAGCGCGGGGAATTCCTCGTAGCCGCCGACCGAGAGAACGGTGTCGGCGGCCCCGCTGCGCTCGAACCAGACGGAGCGGATCGGCAGGTTATCGCCGACGCCGCGAGTCGCCGGGCGACCTTGCCGGCCCTCCTCGCCTATCGGCTCGTTGGGCTCGATCGCGTGCACGACCTCGATCTCGTGGTCCCAATCGCCGCGCGCGTAGCGGTCGCGCACGGCGAGGCTGACGGAATCGCGGCCGAAGCGCTCGACGAGCTGGAACACGGTCATGGGCAGCGCGCGGTAGAGCGTGTTGACGGTGAGACGCTCGGAGGCGCCCAGCCAGTATTCGCCGGCGCTCAGCGGATAGGCGCGCACCGTCTCCTTGGCGTCCTCCATCACGACCATGGCGGCGGTGCCGAAGACGCCCAGCTCCTCGTAGACGACGGCCAGCGCGTTGTAGAGGTTGGAGCGCGCGAAGGCCTGGAACATGCGCGCCTCGACGTCGTCGAGCCAGGCGCGCACCTCGGGCACTTCGGAAAGCCTGGGGCTGCCGAGACCGAGGCGGAACCACGCGCGCGCCGGCGAGGAGAGGCCGGCCATCAGGCCCGACGCCATGGTGCGGGCGGCGAGCGAGGCGGTGCCGTCGAGGATGCTGCCGTTCAACTTGCGGCCACGATCGGCGCGGCGCACCGGCTCGAGGAAGGTGCCGCGGCGGGGCAGGATGTATTCGCTGAGCTCGCGCCAGTGCGCGTGCCAGGAGGCGCGCTCGCGATCGAGCGCCTTCAGCCGCCGCTCGCAGTGGCGGCGCAGGTCGGGGATTTGCAAAGGAGCGTGCTCCGGAAAGTGCGCAGCCACCCTCACCCAACCTCTCCCCCTATCGAGGGAGAGGAGAATGAGAGGCGACTTCTACTGATCGAGGGCGGCCAGCGCGTCGTCGGCGAGGAAGTCGGCGTCGGGGTCGTAGTTCGTGTCGTAGGTGGCGTGCGCCGTGGGGAGGTCCCAGGCGGCGTTGGTCATGGGGAGCGCGAAGGTGAGCGCCAGGGCATCGCCGAGGTCGGGCGAGGCGAGGCCCCTCCTCTTCATGTCCTCCTTCTTCTCCAGAAGGATCGCGCCGCGGGCGTCGTAGCCGTATTCGATGCCGGTGAGGTCGGCGGTCAGTTCGGGATCGTCGGCGAGGCAGCCGGTTGCCAGCCACTCCTTCATGTTGCCCCAGATCTCGGCGCGCTTGTTGGCGTAGCGCGGCTTGGCGCCCTCGGCGCCCCAGCTCTCGGGTTTGCCGGCGAAGTTGACACCGAAGACGAAGGGCACGCCGAGCTGACGCAACCGGTCGACGACGCCGGCGCCGTAGCCGCCCTCGTCGACGAAGACGGCGCGCACGCCCTCGAAGGCGGCACGCTCGGCGACCTTCGAGGCCAAAGTCATGGTGTCGAGCTTGGCGAAACGCTCGACGCGCCACGAGCGCGCGTCGCGGCCGCGGCGCAGGAAGATCACCGAGCGGTCGTCGCCGAAGCGCGCCACGTCGACCCCCATGACCAGCGGCTGCAGCCGCTCGGCGTCGACATCGGGCACCCGCTTCAT
>SCVT01000038.1 GCA_004296815.1 Reyranella sp.
GAACTCGAAGGGCCTGCGCATCGGCAACTTCGTGCAGATCCGCGACATCGTCGACGGCGAGCTCGAGAACGTGTGGTCGGGCAAGAAGGACGCCAAGACGGCGCTCGACGATGCCGTGAAGGCCGGCAACGAGCAGCTCAAGCGCTTCGAAGCCGCAAACAAGTAGGACTGTGAAGGAGCCCCCACCCGCGAGGGTGGGGGCTTCGTCCTGCCGGCATGGAAAAGCGCGTCACCTTCAACGAACGTTGGCTGCCCTACCTTCTGGTGGGGCCGCAAATCATCATCACGCTGGTCTTCTTCTTCTGGCCGTCGGGCCAGGCGATCTACCAGTCGGTGCTGATCGAGGATGCCTTCGGCGGCAATTCCAAGTTCGTCTACGTCGACAATTTCATCCGCCTCTTCAGCGACGCCAGCTACTACGCGTCGGCGCGGCTGACCGTGGTGTTCAGCTTCCTGGTCGCCGCCATCGGGCTCGCCCTCTCGTTGTTGCTGGCGGTGATGGCCGACCGGGTCATCCGCGGCGCCACCGGCTACAAGGCCTTCCTCGTCTGGCCCTATGCCGTGGCGCCTGCCGTCGCCGGCGTCCTGTGGGGCTTCCTGTTCAATCCCTCGGTCGGCATCGTCGCCTGGATGCTGCAAGGCATCGGCATCGAGTTCAACTACGTGATCAACGGCAACCAGGCGCTGCTGCTGGTGGTCATCGCCGCGGTGTGGAACCAGATCAGCTACAATTTCCTGTTCTTCCTGGCCGGTCTGCAGTCGATCCCGAAGTCGCTGATCGAGGCCGCCGCCATCGACGGTGCCGGACCCGGCCGCCGCTTCTGGGACATCATCTTCCCGCTGCTCTCGCCCGTTGGGTTCTTCCTGCTGGTGGTCAACATCATCTACGCCTTCTTCGGCACCTTCGGCGTGGTCGACGCACTGACCAAGGGCGGGCCAGGCCATGCCACCAACATCCTGGTGTACAAGGTCTACAACGACGGCTTTCGCGGACAGGACCTCGGCGGTTCCTCGGCGCAGTCGGTGATCCTGATGCTGGTGGTCGTCCTGCTCACCGTCGTGCAGTTCCGCTTCATCGAGCGCCGGGTGCACTACTGATGCCCAGACTCTTCACATGGTAGAGAATCGGCCTTTCCTCACGCTGCTGAGCCATCTCGTCGTGCTGCTGGGCGTGGTCGTCATCGCCTTCCCGGTGTGGATGACCTTCGTGGCCTCCACGCACAGCCAGCAGACCATGCTGCAGTCGCCGATCCCGCTGCTGCCCGGTCCCCACCTGATCGAGAACTACACCAAGGTGCTGACCGAGGGGTATGGCCGCGTCGGCAGCACGTCTGTCACGTTGACGCTCACCAACAGCCTGGTCATGGCGCTGGGCGTCGCCATCGGGAAGATCGCCATCTCGATCATCTCGGCCTTCGCCATCGTCTATTTCCGTTTCCCGGGCCGGATGTATTTCTTCTGGGCGATCTTCATCACGCTGATGCTGCCGGTCGAGGTCCGCATCGTGCCGACCTACGGCGTGGTCGCCAATCTCGGCATGCTCGATACCTATGGTGGCCTGATCATCCCGTTGATCGCCTCGGCCACCGCCACCTTCCTGTTCCGCCAGTTCTTCCTGAGCGTCCCCGACGAACTGACCGAGGCCGCGCGCGTCGACGGCGCCTCGCCGATGCGCTTCTTCTGGGACATCCTGCTGCCGATGAGCCGGACCTCGATCGCGGCGCTGTTCGTCATCCAGTTCATCTACGGCTGGAACCAGTATCTGTGGCCGCTGCTGATCACCACCAAGGAAAGCTATTACACCGTGGTCATGGCGGTCACGCGCCAGGCCAACGTGGTCGATTCGGTGCCGAGCTGGAACCTGCTGATGGCCATGGCGATGCTCGCCATGCTGCCGCCGGTCCTGGTCGTGGTCTTCATGCAGCGCCAGTTCGTGCGCGGCCTCGTTGAGACGGAGAAGTAGGCCATGGCGCAAGTCCACCTGCGCGGCGTCAAGAAGAGCTACGACAAGCTCGAGGTCATCCACGGCATCGACATGAAGATCGCCCACGGCGAGTTCATCGTCATCGTCGGCCCCTCGGGCTGCGGCAAGTCCACCCTGCTGCGCATGGTGGCTGGACTGGAGCGGATCACCGGGGGCGAGGTGGCGATCGGCGACCGCGTGGTCAATGAGCTGGAGCCCAAGGACCGCGACATCGCCATGGTGTTCCAGAACTACGCGCTCTATCCGCACATGAGCGTGTACGAGAACATGGCTTATGGCCTCAAGATTCGCGGCCTCTCGAAAGCCGACATCGACCTGCGCGTGCAGAAGGCGGCCAAGATCCTCGAGCTGGGGACGTTCCTCCAGCGCCGGCCGCGCCAGCTCTCGGGCGGCCAACGCCAGCGCGTCGCCATGGGCCGCGCCATCGTGCGGGAACCCGCGGTGTTCCTGTTCGACGAGCCGCTCTCCAATCTCGACGCCAAGCTGCGCGTGCAGATGCGCCTCGAGATCAAGCGCCTGCAGCGCGAACTCGACGTCACCTCGATTTACGTCACCCACGACCAGGTCGAGGCCATGACGCTCGCCGACCGGCTGATCGTCATGAACTCGGGCGTCGCCGACCAGATCGGCACGCCGATGGACGTCTACGACCGGCCGGCCTCGGTGTTCGTCGCGGGCTTCATCGGCTCGCCGTCGATGAATTTCCTCGCCGCCAAGGTGTCGAACGGCGGCAAGGCGGTGGAAGTCGCCGGTCTCGGGATCTCGGGCGTGGCGCTGCCGCTGGCGCGGCCGACCTCGGCGCCCGCAGGCACGTCGATCGCGCTGGGCATCCGGCCCGAGCATCTGCTGCCGGCGTCTGATGGGCCGCTGGAATTCACCATCGAGCTGGCCGAGCCGCTGGGCGCCGACACCCTGCTGCACGGCCATTTCGGCGATGCCCGCGAGCTGGTGACGGTGCGCCAGGGTGGCCATGTGCTGGCCAAGCCCGGCGACAAGCGGCGCTTCGCCGCCGATCCCGGCAACCTCCACCTGTTCGACTCGCAAAGCGGCAAGCGCATCGCCGACGCATGACGCTCGCATGACCTTGTGGGCGCGGATCGAGGTGGCGGGCCTTCCGCGCGTCGGGATGGTCGAGGGCGACACGATCCGCCTGCATGCGGGTACGCTGTTCGAACCCGGCACGGCGACCGGCGAGACGGCCGCCGTCGCCGAGGCAAAGTGGCTGACACCCGTCGAGCCCACCAAGATGGTGGCGCTGTGGAACAACTTCCGCGCCGCGGCCGAGAAGAATGGCTGGGCGATTCCGGCCGAACCGCTGACTTTCATCAAGACGCCGAACTCGTTCGCCGCCCATGAGCAGCCCGTCGCTGTCCCCAAGGCCTATGACGGCCGCGTCGCCTACGAGGGCGAGCTGGGCATCGTCATCGGCAAGACCTGCTCCGCCGTTCCGGTCGCGGAGGCTGCGGGCTGCATCCTGGGCTACACCTGTGTGAACGACATCACGGCGATGGAATTGCTGCAGCGCGATCCCTCCTTTCCGCAATGGACCCGGGCCAAGAACTTCGACGGGTTCGGCGCCTTCGGCCCCGTGGTCGCCACCGGTCTCGACCCGGCGGCGCTCGTCGTCCGTACCCTGGTGAACGGACGGGAACGCCAGAACTACCGGGTCGACGACATGATCTTTCCGCCGGCCGAACTTGTGAGCCGCATCTCCCGGGACATGACCCTGGTTCGCGGAGATGTGATCGCCTGCGGCACCTCACTGGGAGTCCTGCCGATGAAAGCCGGCACGGTCGTCGAGGTCGCCATCGAGGGCATCGGCACCCTCAGGAACCGCTACGGATGACTTGCAAGATTCACGAGTTTTCGGGA
>SCVT01000369.1 GCA_004296815.1 Reyranella sp.
CTGCTGGCAAAGTGGGCGGCCGAGGTGCCGGACCGGCTGTGGCTGGCGCAGCGCCGAGGGCCGGACCGCGAATGGCTGAAGCTCACCTACGGCGAGGCGAAGAAGCAGGTCGATGCGGTGACGCAGGCGCTGCTCGACCGCGGCTTCGGGCCGGACCGCCCGGTGATGATCCTGTCGTCCAACTCGATCGAGTTCGCGTTGCTCACGCTCGCCGCCATGCAGGCGCGTGCGCCCGTCGCGCCGGTGTCGCCGGCCTATTCGGTGATGAGCCAGGACCACGCGAAGCTGAAATACGTCTTCGACCTGGTGAAGCCCGGCCTGGTGTTCGTGCAGAACGGCGAGATCTATGCGCGTGCGCTCGCCGCGCTGAACCTCGAGGGCGTGCTGCTGGTCCATGTCGACAAGGCGCCGCCGCAGATGCAGTCGCTGCCGTGGAGCGAGCTGGTCGCCACGAAGGCGATGGACGCGGTCGCGCAGTCGGTGGCGAGGATCGAGCCCAGGACCGTGGGCAAGTTCTTGTTCACCTCGGGCAGCACCGGCATGCCCAAGGCCGTGATCAACACCCAGGAGATGATGTGCGCCAACGTTGCCATGATGAGCATGGCGCGCATCAGGAAGCCCACCGATCCGTCGCCCGTCATGCTCGACTGGCTGCCGTGGAACCACACGATGGGCGGCAACGCGACCTTCCAGGGCAACCTGAACGAGGGCGGCACGACCTGGATCGACGACGGCAAGCCGCTGCCCGGCCTGTTCGAGGAGACGCTGCGCAACCTGCGCGAAGTCTCGCCGACCTCGTTCTCCAATGTGCCAGCAGGCTACGCGATGCTGGCGACCGCGCTCGAGAAGGATGAGTCGCTCGCCAGGCGCTTCTTCAAGAACATCAACGTGCTCTCCTACGGCGGCGCGACCCTGCCGCAGGATCTCTACGAGCGCATGGAAGTGCTGGCGGTGAAGCACACCGGCTACCGTCTTCCGTTCGTCACCGGCTGGGGCTCGACCGAAACGGCGCCGACCGCGACCAGCGTGCACTGGGCGTCCGATCGCGTCGGCCTGGTCGGGCTGCCCTATCCCGGCGTGCAGCTCAAGATGGTGCCGACCGGCGAGGAGGGGCGTTACGAGCTGCGGCTCAGGAGCGTGATCGTGACGCCGGGCTACCACAAGCAGCCCGGGCTCACGGCGCAGATGTTCGACGAGGAAGGCTACTACAGGATCGGCGACGCCGGCCGCTTCGTCGATCCGCAGGATCCGAGCCAGGGCCTTATCTTCGACGGCCGCGTCGTCGAGGACTTCAAGCTCACGACCGGCACCTTCGTGCTGGTCGGCACGCTGCGCACGACGGCGATCGCTGCGGCCACGCCGGTGCTGCAGGACGCCGTGGTCTGCGGGCAGGACCGCGACTATGTCGGTCTTCTCGGTTTTCCAAACGTCGCGGCCTGCCGACGCCTGGCGGACGACGAGGGCGCAAAGCTCACGACGGCTGAGCTGCTGGCGCATCCGGCTGTGGTCGGCGCCGTGAAGACCGGTCTCGCGAAAATGAACGCGGAGAGCCGCGGCTCGTCGATGCGCGTGAAGCGCGTGCTCCTGATGGAGGAGCCGCCGCAGGTCGACGGCCACGAGATCACCGACAAGGGCTACATCAACCAGCGCGCCACGCTGGAGCGCCGCAAGGCGCTGGTCGAGAAGCTCTATGCCGGCGGCGACGGCGTGATCGAAATCGCCTAGCGCGAGAACTCGACGATCGAGAGATCGAGCGGCAGCACGTTCTGGAAGTGCTGCGGCGGGACGAGGGGCGTCAGCTCCATCGGCTTGCCGGTCGCTTCGGCCGCGTCGAGGTCGGCCGTGCCGGCATGGTCGATCGCGGTGATGGTGAAGGACTCGAAGACGTAGGGGATGCCGTTGGAGAGCAACGGCGAGGGCCCGTCCATCACGTGCAGGTGGAGGTGCGGCGCCTGGCTGTTGCCCGTGTTGCCGACCTTGCCGATGATGTCGCCGCGCTTGACCTGCGCGCCAGCGGCGACGAGCACGCTGCCCGGCTGCAGATGGGCGTAGAGCACGTAGACGCCGCCGATATCGAGCACGATGAAGTTCCCGTCGGCCTCGCCGATCGGCAGGTTTACGGGCAGCGCGCCCGGTATCTGCTCGGGCAGGTCGTTGCGCGAGGCGATCACCGTGCCGTCGGCCACCGCCAGCACCTCGCGGCCGTAGATCACGTAGCTTTCGGGCACATGGCGGTCGCCCTTGAAGAGACGGTTCTCGTCGTCGACCTGCTCCCAGTCGATGGCGAAGCGCTGGGCGAGCGTGAAGCGGCCGTTGAGCGGCAGCAGGGCGCGGACATGGCGGACCGTGTCGCAGCAGCCGTCGGCGGCAACGTAGCCCTTGCCGATCAACGGCGCCCCGAGCACGACGGGTGGCGCGCGCTCGACGTCGGTCTCGGCCACCGTTTCCACCACGTCGATCGGATTGGCCAGCAGCAGGCGCAGCGTGAGGCGGTGGACGAGCAGCGGCGTCGGCGGCCTCTCGGCATCGAGCGCGACATGCAGGAACATCACCGCGATCTGGCCGGCGCCGAGATCGGCCGACTCCGCGCCGCGGCGGCCGCCGATCGACAGGCGCTTGGCGATCTCCTCGCGCTCCAGGGTGAGCAGCGGCGTCTGGGTGCGCGCATCGAGCACCTCGATCTTGGAGAACTCGGCAACGGCAGGCGAGGCGTTGGCGAGGCCGAGCTCGTAGACGAGGTGGACCTTGCCGTCGGATCCCTGCACCGCCTGCGGCGGATAGAGCGTGTCGGCGACCACCGGTGTCAGGACCGGATCGGGCGGCGGTGACTGGGCCGCGGCGGGAAACGCAGCAACGAGCAGAGCGAGGAAGAGGACGAATTTCATTGGTGCGAAACGCTAGGCTTGCTTGATCCGCCGTGCAACACCACGATGACGACGGAGGGTGATATCGGCATGACACGGCTGGCGAACAAGGTGGCGATCGTCACGGGCGGTGCGAGCGGGCTCGGCCGCGCCACGGTGATGCGCTTTCTCGCCGACGGCGCCAAGGTGCTGGTGGCCGACCTCAACGAGGCCAACGGCGCGGAGACGCTGGCGATCGCCAAGGCGCAGGGCCACGCGGCCAATGTGGGCTTCGTGCGCTGCGATGTCGCCAGGGAGAGCGATGTCGCGGCTACGGTCGCCGAGGCCCAGAGCCATTTCGGCCGACTCGACATCGCCTATCTCAATGCTGGCGTCGGCGGCGCCTTCGGGCCGATCGCCGAGACCAGCGTCGAGGACTGGGACTACACCTTCGCCGTGCTGACGCGTTCGGTGTTCCTCGGTATGAAGCACGCCTCGCTCGCCATGAAGAAGCACGCCGACGGCGGTGTCATCCTCGTGACGGCCTCGATCGCCGGCATGGTGGGCGGCGGCGGCAGCCACGCCTATTCGGCGGCCAAGGCCGCCTGCATCAGCCTGATCGAGAACGTGGCCGCCGAGCTCGGACCGGATCGCATCCGCGTGGTCGGCATCGCGCCCGGCGTGATCTCGACGCCGCTGGTCCATCGCGGCCGGCCCGAGAAGTTCGAGAAGCAGTTTGCCCAGCAGCCGTGGCCCGACCGCGGCGCGCCCGAGCACATCGCCGACGTGGCGGCATTCCTCGCGTCCGATGACGCACGCTTCATCACCGGCGAGACGGTGAAGGTGGATGGCGGCCTGCTGGCCCAGGGCGTCGCGCTCTGGGGCACCGGTTCCGACAACATTTTCATGAAGAGCGCCGGCGTTAACCGCGGCACGACCGGCGAGGCCATGGTCGTGCGGCACCTGCAATCCGGAGAGCAGAAGAAATGACCAGCGAAGCAGAGCGTTTACACGGGCACCTGATCGGCCAGCAGGGATCGCGGCGGTCGCTGAACACGCCCGCTCTCGTGCTCGACCTCGAGATGCTCGACCGCAACATTGCGGAGATGGCGGGCTTCGCCAAGGCGCACGGCATGAAGCTCCGGCCTCATTCCAAGACGCATAAATCGGCCGACATCGCGCGCCGCCAGATCGCGGCCGGCGCGCTCGGCGTCTGCTGCGCGAAGCTCGGCGAAGCCGAAGCGCTGGGCGAGGCCGGCATCCAGAGCCTGCACATCACCTCACCGGTGGTGACGCCGCAGGCGATCGCCCGACTGGTCGAGCTGAACGCCAAGGTCTCCGACCTGATGCTGGTGGTCGACCATCCCGACAATGTCGAGGCGCTGGCGGCGGCGGCCGCCAAGGCGGGCAAGCCGCTCGCCGTGATCGTCGACATCGATCCCGGCATCCATCGCACCGGCACCGCCTCGCCCGAGGCGACCGTCGAGCTGGTGCAGAAGGTCGTGAAGCTCAAGTCCCTGAAATATGCCGGCGTGCAGTTCTATTGCGGGCGGCACCAGCACATCGTCGACTTCAAGCAGCGCACCGCCGAAATTGAGGAGCGCACGGAGTACCTGAAGGGCATCCTCGCCAAGCTCGAAGCGGCGGGGCTGAAGCCCGCCATCATCACGGGCTCAGGCACCGGCACGCACTATATCGACGCCAAGCTCGGCGTGTTCACCGAGCTGCAGGTCGGCTCATACGTCTTCATGGACCACGACTACAATGTCTGCGACCTGCGCGGGCTGGACAGGCCGACCTTCGAGCAGGCGCTCCAGATCGACGCCCGTGTCGTGAGTGCCAACACCGCAGGCATGGTGACGGTCGATGCCGGCCTGAAGGCGATGGCGACGGAGAAAGGTCCGCCGATGATCCTGAAAGGCGCGGTCGAAGGGGCGACCACGCGCTTTATGGGCGACGAGCATCTCGCGGTGATCGCACCCGAAGGCAAGGCGGCGCCCAAGCTCGCCGAGCAGGTGGTGCTGACGCCGCCCCATTGCGACCCGACCGTGAACCTCTACGAGAGCTATCACGTGGTGAAGGGCGACACGCTCGTCGAGATCTGGCCAGTCACGGGGCGCGGGCGTTCACGCTGATCGGGGCACGCTAGCCCCGACCAAGAGCTCGCCCTTCCAGAGACGGGAGAGCAGCAGCAGGGCGCACAGGCCGACGGCGCTGACTGCCGTCATACCGAGGAAGGCAAGCTGGCCGACCTCGGCGTAGAGCAGGCCGGAGAACTGGTAGATCAGCGCCTGCGTGGCGCCGGTGCCCAGTGCGTAATAGAGCGACTGGCCGATCGCCACGCCGTTGGCGGGCAGGGCGCGCTGCAGGAAGGCCATGGCGCCGAGATGGGTCGCGGCGAAGGTGCAGGAATGCAGCGCCTGCAGCAGCACCAGCGCCCACAGCTCGGTGGTGAAGGCCATGGCGGTCCAGCGCACGAGGCCGGCGGCGAGGCCGAGCCCGATCAGGCCGCAGACGCCGATGCGGCTGAGCAGCCAGCCACCGAACAGCATCAGCACGATCTCGATGGCGACGCTCTCGGCCCAGAGCGCACTGATCGTCACGTCGTCGATGCCGGCGCCGCGCCAGGTCAGCGTGCCGAAGCTGTAGAGTACGGAGTGGCTGGCCGAGCAGAGGCCGGTCGCCGCGAGGAACAGCAGGAAGGCGGGCTTGCGCAGCAGATCGCCGACCTTGAAGGCGGCATGCGTGTGGCCGGCGGCCGGCGCGCGGGCTTGTGCGGCGGGCAGCAGCAGGGCGAACGGCGCCAGCAGCACGATGCTCGCCAGGCCGACATAGAGCACCCAGGGCGGGCCGTACCGGTCGACGGCGATGCCGGCCACGAAGGTGCCGCCGATGAAGGCGACCGAACTCCACATGCGCACCCGCGCATAGTCGAGCCCGTGCTTCTTGGTTTCGGTCACCAGCACGCCGTCGTAGAGCGGCATCGGCGGCGACCACATGAAGCCCCAGATCATGGTGACGACGAAGATCGCGAAGAAGGAGTAGGAGAAGTCGTAGGCGCCGACCATCACGACGCCGCCCAGCCCCAGCCCGACCATGACGCCGCGCGGGCCGCCCAGGCGATGGGCGACCCAGCCCACGGAGAGCGTGGCGATCACCGAGATGATCTGGCGCGACATGAAGAGCGTGCCGATCTCGGTGTCGCTGACGCCGCGGTCGCGCAGCCACACCGGCCAGTAGCTCATGAAGGCGCCGGCGGCGAAGAAGTAGGCGCCGCCGTAAGCTGCGAGCCTGGCGCCCGTCAGCCATTTCGACATCAGGTGGCGAACTCTTTGCGAATAGCGTCGCTGTGCTGACCGAGCGTCGGCACGTCCCCCAGCCGCTCGGGCTCGCCGGTGTAGGAGGCGGCAAGGGCGGGGATCGAGATGTCGCCGCCGCTCGAGCCGAAGCTGGTGCGGCGGAGCTGCGGATGGGTCGTCAGATCCTTCACGCCGCTCACCCGCGCCCAGGCGATCTGCGCGGCATCGAGGCCGGCGGCGAGGTCGGCGAAGCTCTTGGTCGCGAAGATGTCGGCCACGATCTTGTTGGTCGCGTCGCGCCGCGCGTTGCGCGCCTTGTTGGTGGCGTAGTCGGGGTCCTTCTCGAGGCCCGGCCTGTCGAGCACGCCGTGGCACAGCCGCTCGAACTCGCGGTCGTTCTGGATCGAGATGAGCAGCGGCACCTTGTCCGAGCTGGGATAGACGCCGTAAGGCGCGATGAACGGATGGGTGAGGCCGAGGCGCGGCCAGTCGTAGGCCGCGTAGTCCATGGCAAGCAGCGGCACGGTCATCCACTCGGCCATCGAGGAGAAGAGCGACACCGAGATGGCGCGGCCCTCGCCGGTCTTCTGGCGCGCGAGCAGCGCTTCGAGGACGGCCGCGTGCGCATACATGCCGGTGCCGATGTCGGTCGCCGAGATGCCGACACGACCCGGCGCGTGCTCGGTGCCGGTGATCGAGGCGAGCCCGCTCTCCGCCTGGACGAGGAGGTCGTAGGCGCGGCGGTCCTTGTACGGGCCGTGGTCGCCGTAGCCCGAGACGTCGACGGTGATCAGGCGCTTGTTCTTCGTCCGCATCGCGGCAGAGCCGAAGCCCGCGCGTTCGGCGGCACCCGGCGCCAGGTTCTGGATCAGCACGTCGGCTTTGCCGATCAGGCGATGGAGGAGGGCGAGATCCTCCTTCTGCTTGAAGTCCAGGGTGAGCGACTGCTTGCCGCGGTTCAGCCAGACGAAATAGCTCGAGAGGCCGTGCACGTAGCCGTCATAGGCGCGGGCGAAGTCGCCCTCGGGCCGCTCGACCTTGATGACGCGGGCGCCGGCGTCCGCCAGGCGAGCCGCGCAGTAGGGCGCGGCCACCGCCTGCTCGACACTTACCACCAGCAGGCCGTCCAGCGCTCCGGGCATTGCTCGTCTTCTCCTCGGTCAGGGGCGGAACATGCCCCAGTGCTTCGGTGTATGCCATAGTGCGCGACGCAAGGAACGAATGACGAGACGAGTGGGGAAGAGGAAATGCCGGGACCGTTGCAGGGCGTGAAGGTGATCGATCTGACGGCCGTGTTGCTCGGGCCGTTCGCCACGCAGCACCTGGCCGACATGGGCGCCGACGTGATCAAGGTCGAGCCGCCAGAGGGCGACCTGCTGCGCGCCTCGGGAGGGACGCTCGGCCGCGAGAAGGGCATGGGCCCGATCTACATGGCGGCCAACCGCAACAAGCGCTCGATCTGCCTCGACCTCAAGAAGCCGGCCGCCTGCGCCGTGCTGAAGGACATGATCAAGGATGCCGACCTCTTCATCCATAACTCCAGGCCGCAGGCGATCGAGCGGCTGGGCCTGGGCTACGAGGATCTGAAGAAGATCAACCCGTCGATCATCTATGCGTACTCGCTAGGCTACGCGCGCAAGGGACCGTACGGCCACAAGCCCGCCTTCGACGACCTGGTGCAGGGCGTATCGGGCGCGGCCTCGCTGCAGTCACGCGTCGACGGGCTGCCGCCGCGCTTCATGCCGAGCCTGATCGCCGACAAGACGACGGGTCTGCATCTCTGCATCGCCGTGCTGGGCGCGCTCTATCACCGCCAGGCGACGGGCGAGGGGCAGATGATCGAGGTGCCGATGCTCGAGACGCTCGCCTCGTTCTGGCTGACCGAGCACCTGTTCGGCGCGACCTGGAAGCCCGAGCGCGGCTCCATGGGCTACGACCGCATCATCAACAAGTTCCGCCATCCGTTCCCAACCAAGGACGGCTACATCTGCGCGCTGCCTTACACCGACCAGCACTGGATCACCTTCTTCAAGCTCGCGGAGCGGCCCGATCTCGCGAAGGAGAAGCGCTTCGTCGATCGAATGGAGCGCGCCAAGCATTTCAGCGAGCTCTACCAGGTGCTGGCCGACCTGCTGAAGCACCGCACGACCGAGGAATGGCTGGAGATGTTCGACAAGGCCGACATCCCGGCGATGCCGGTGCGCACGCTCGAGGAGCTGCTCGAGGATCCGCACCTCAAGGCGACCGGCTTCTTCACCGAGCGCGAGCATCCGACCGAGGGGCCGATCACCACCTTCGCGAGCCCGCTCGATTTCGAGAAGACCAAGGTCGAGTTCCGCCGCCACGCGCCGATGATCGGCGGCGACGGCGTCGAGGTGCTGCGCGAGGCGGGGCTGAGCGACGCGGCGATCGAAAAGCTCAAGGCGGACAAGGCGCTGATCGTCCCCTGACCGGGCCCTGACGTAACGTTTTTCCTACGTAAACCCGTTCCGCGCCGCGGGGCGCCAAGCCGCGATCCGGTTGAAGTTCGCTTGTCCCGGCGGGCCTCGTGGCTAAACTCCGGCCAAACCGAAAACGCCGTCCCGGGAGGGCTGCATGGATCTCGCTTTCACGCCCGAAGAGCAGAAGTTCGCCGACGAAGTGCGCGCCTTCGTCAAAGCCAACTTGCCGGCCGACGTCCGCGACAAGGTGAAGAACGGCAAGCACCTGATCCGCGACGACTACATGCGCTGGCAGCAGGCGCTCGGGAAGAAGGGCTGGCTGGTCTACACTTGGCCGAAGAAGCATGGCGGGCCGGGCTTCACGCCGGCGGAGCGCTACATCTTCGAGAACATCTGCGCCGAGGAATACGCGCCGGGCATCATCCCGTTCGGCACCAAGATGGTCGGGCCGGTGATCTACACGTTCGGCACGGAGGCGCAGAAGGAGAAGTACCTCGAGCCGATCCGCAAGAGCACCGTGTGGTGGTGCCAGGGCTATTCCGAGCCGGGCTCGGGCTCCGACCTCGCGAGCCTGCGCACCAAGGCCGAGAAGAACGGCGACCATTACATCGTGAACGGGTCGAAGACCTGGAACACGATGGGCCACTGGGCCGACTGGATCTTCTGCCTCGTCCGCACCGACTCCAAGGCCAAGCCGCAGGAGGGCATCTCCTTCCTGCTGATCGACATGAAGACGCCGGGCATCACCGTGAAGCCCATCATCATGGCCGACGGCGGCCACGAGGTGAACGAAGTCTTCTTCGACAACGTGAAGGTCCCGGTCGAGAACCTGGTCGGCAAGGAGAACGAGGGCTGGACCTGCGCCAAGTTCCTGCTGGCCAACGAGCGCCTCGGCATTGCCGCGGTGCCGCAGTCCAAGCGCGGCGTCGAGGCGTTGAAGGACATCGCGCGCGCCGAGCAGGACAACGGCCGGCCGCTGATCGAGAACCAGGCCTTCGCCGAGAAGATCGCCGACCTCGAGATCCAGGTGACGGCGCTCGAGTACACCGAGCTCCGCGTGCTGTCGCAGATGGCGCATGGCGGGCAACCGGGACCTGAAGTGTCCGGCCTCAAGATCCGCGGCTCGGAGATCCAGCAGCGCATCACCGAG
>SCVT01000370.1 GCA_004296815.1 Reyranella sp.
GGCACCTGTCACGAGCAGCGTCTCGCCCGGCTTGTAGCTGCTGCGCTGCTTCAGCGCGTAGTACGAGGTGCCGTAGGTCATGGTGAACGCCGCACCATCCTCGTAGCTCATGTTCTTCGGCATCGGCAGCAGGCTGCCCTGGTCGACGACGGCTTCGGTCGCGTAGCCGCCATGGCCGATCATGCCGATCACGCGGTCGCCCGCCTTGTAGCCGCTGACGCCCTCGCCCACTTCGGTGATGTCGCCCGCGATCTCGTGGCCCGGCGCGAACGGGCGCGGCGGCTTGAACTGGTACTTGTCCTGGATGATCAGTGTGTCGGGGAAGTTGACTCCGGCCGCCTTCACCGCGACGCGCACCTGCCCCTTGCCGAGCGGCTTGGACGGCAGCTCCACCAGCTTCAGGCTCTCCGGTCCACCCGGCGTTTCGCTCAGCATCGCGCGCATCGTTTCGCTCCCGTCATCGGCGTTTCGTCACGTGACGGCATTGATACGATGACGCGCCGGGAGCGTCCATCCGTGCTAGAAGACCGGACTTCCGCGGGGAGAAAGATGGCAGGGCTTTACTACGAGGAATTCAGCGTCGGTCGCGTCTTCGAGCATGAATGGACACGCACCGTGACCGAGATGGACAACGTCCTCTTCAGCTCGCTCACCATGAACGTCCAGCCGCTGCACCTCGACGAGGAGTTCGCCTCCAAGACCGAGTTCGGCCAGCGCATCGTCAACAGCCTGTTTACCCTCGGCCTGATGATCGGCATCACCGTGAACGACACGACGCTCGGCACGACGATCGCCAATCTCGGCATGACCGACGTCAAGTTCCCCAAGCCCGTCTTCCACGGCGACACGTTGCGTGTGCGCACCAAGGTGCTGGGCCTGCGCGAGAGCAAATCGCGGCCCGATGCCGGCATCGTGGAGTTCGGCCACAGCGCGCTCAATCAGCGCGGCGAGATCGTGGCCGAGTGCACCCGCCAGGCGCTGATGCGCAAGAAACCGAAGGGCTGAAAGACAAGATGCGTTCGTTCCTGTTCGTCCCCGCCGACTCCGAGCGCAAGCTCGCCAAAGGCCCCCTCTCGGGCCCCGATGCACTGATCCTCGATCTCGAAGACTCCGTTGCGACCGACCGCAAGAAGGTCGCGCGCGACATGGCGCTGGCCTATCTCAAAGCGGCCGACCGCGCCAAAGGGCCGAAGCTCTATGTGCGGGTGAATGCACTCGACACCGGCCTGACCCTGGGTGACCTCGCGACCGTCATGCAGGGCAAGCCCGACGGCATTGTCTTCCCGAAGTGCGTCGGCCAGAAGGACATCGACCTGCTCGCGACCTACCTCGACGCCTTCGAGGTACGCGAAGGCATCGAAAGCGGCACGACCCGCATCCTCACCATCGCGACTGAAAGTGCCGCGGCGATCCTGGCGCTTACCGCCGCGCCGGCGAAGCATCCGCGGCTGATCGGCCACTCCTGGGGCGGCGAGGATCTGATGGCCGACCTCGGGGCGCTGGCCAAGGGCCCCTCGCCCGGCGTCTACGACGACACGTTCAGGATGGCTCGCACCGTCAATCTGATGGCGTCGGTCGCTGCCGGCGTGACCGCTTACGACACGGTCTATCCCGATATCAAGAACGTCGACGGGCTCCGCGCCGAGGCGCACGAGGCACGGCGCATGGGCTACGGCGGCAAGATCGCCATCCATCCCGACCAGGTCGCCATCATCCACGAGGTGTTCACGCCGAGTGCCGCCGAGATCGACTGGGCCAAGAGAGTCGTCGCCGTGTTCGAGGGCAATCCCGGCGCCGGCGTCCTCACCATGGACGGCAAGATGCTCGACAAGCCGCATCTCGTGCTCGCCCGCCGTCTGCTGTCCCGCGCCGGATGAAGGACAATTTCGGCCTCCTGGCCACTCTCGACAGGCTGTTCGGCGGTGAGCGCTCCTCGCTGCTGACGCTGCGGGAGTTCCTCGAGGGGCTGGAAGGCCGTTCCTACGCTTTCGCCATCCTGGCGCTCAACGTGCCGAACGTGATCCCCACCGGAATCCCGTGGCTGTCGACGATCACCGGCGTGCCGATGATCTTTCTGCTCGTGCAGTACTTCGCCGGCCGGCCCGTACCGTCGTTGCCCGACATGATCGGCAAGCGCGGCCTGCCGCGCGGCAAGCTGCAGGATTTCCTCGGCCGTTGCCGACGCTTCATCCGCTGGCTCGAGGCCACCGTGCACGTGCGGTACGAATGGTGGGTCAGGGGAATGCCGCGACGGCTGCTGATCGTGACGTGGGCGGCGAACATCGTTCTTCTTGCCTTGCCGATCCCATTCGACAATCTGCTTCCGGCCTACGCGATTCTCTTCTTCTGTTTCGCGTTGATAGAAGATGACGGAGTCATGGCGATCTGCGGCTGGATCATGACGTTTGTCACCGCGCTGTGGACCGTATTCCTCCTGATGGTCGGGCATGCCGCGATCACGGCCGTAATTTCGACGCTGCGGAGCAATATCCTGGGTTGATGATCACCAGGACTCAGCCCGTCGAAACGCCCGGCCTGATCGCCGATCTCGATCGCGGCTTCTCCCTGCCGGCCCGCTGGTACACCGACCCGTCGATCACCGAGCGGGAGATCGCGCGCATCTTCCGCAGGAGCTGGAACTACATCGGTCCGCTCTCGCAGCTCGCGAGCGTCGGCGACTACGTCACCGGCTACGCGGGCGGCGTGCCGGTCGTTGCCGTGCGCAACGAGCATGGCCTCGCGGCCTTCGTGAACGTTTGCCGGCACCGCCGGCACGAGGTCATGAAGGGCCGCGGCAACACCAAGATGATGCAGTGCGGCTACCACGCCTGGACCTACGACCTCGCGGGCAGCCTGAGGCGCGTGCCGAGGGCGCAGAGCGAGCCCAACCTGTGTCTGAAAGATTTCCCGCTGCTGCAGATCCGCATCGAGACGCTGGGGCCGTTCGCCTTCGTTCATCTCGACGACAATGCGCCCTCGCTGATGTCGTTGTACGGGCCGCTCCTCGATATCATCGCCGCAAGCGGCATCGACCTCGACGCGCTCGTGCCGCACAGTCGCGACGAGTGGCGGTCGCAGGCCAACTGGAAGACGATGCTCGAGAACTATCTCGAGTGCTACCACTGCGCCGTCGCCCATCCAGGCTTCAGCGCCGCCATCGACGTGCGCCCGGATACCTACAAGCTCGCCTCGCACGGCTGGTTCTTCAGCCAGACCGGCCCGGTGCGGCCACAGGCCCTGGCGGGCGACACCAAGGTCGCGCTCTACAACGTCGCGGGCGTGGTCGCGCAGTCGCAGTACCACTTCCTCTGGCCCAACGTGACGATCAACATCAATCCGGGATTCCCCAACCTGTCGGTCGACGTCTGGACGCCCGACGGGCCCAACGCGACCAAGGGATTCTCGGAGCAGTTCTTCGCACCCGGCGTCAGCGAGGAGTTCGCAAGCTCGCTGATCGCGTTCAACAAGCAGGTCGCCCGCGAAGACGACGAGCTCACGGATTCTGTGCAGCGCGGCCTGCTGGGCGGCATCCCCGACCGCGGCCGCTTCCTGACCGCGAGCGAACAGCTGGTCGGGCGGTTCCAGCGGATGGTCGTCGACGCCGTCGGAGTCGACGCCTAGCCGCTAGTAGGAGCGCGGCATGCCGAGCACGTGCTCGGCCACGAAGTTCAGGATCATGTTGGTCGAGATCGGCGCCACGGTGTAGAGCCGCGCCTCGCGGAACTTGCGTTCGATGTCGTACTCCTCGGCGAAACCGAAGCCGCCATGCGTCTGCACGCACATCTCGGCGCAGGCCCACGACGCCTCCGACGCCAGCATCTTGGCCATGTTGGCCTCGGCGCCGGCGTTGATGCCGGCCTCGTACATGCTGGCCGCCTTACGCACCATCAGGTCGGCTGCCTCGATCTGCGTGTAGGCGCGCGCGATCGGGTACTGCACGCCCTGGTTCTGGCCGATCGGCCGCCCGAACAGCTTGCGCTCCTTGGCGTAATTCACGGCCTTCTCGATGAACCAGCGCCCATCGCCGATGCACTCCGAGGCGATCAGCACACGCTCGGCGTTCATGCCGCTCAGGATGTAGCGGAAGCCCTGCCCTTCCTCGCCGATCAGGCTGTCGGCCGGGATCTCCATGTTGTCGAAAAAAACTTCGGTGCTGTTGTGGTTCATCATCGTCCGGATCGGACGGATGGTGAGACCCTTGCCGAGCGCGGTGCGCATATCGACAAGGAACACCGAAAGCCCCTCGGTGCGCTTGGCTGCCTGCTCGCGCGGCGTCGTGCGCGCCAACAACAGCATCAGGTCGGAATGCTCGGCGCGGCTGGTCCACACCTTCTGACCGTTCACGACATAGGTGCTGTTGTTCTTCTTCACCGCCGTGGTGCGGAGGCTGAGCGTATCGGTGCCGCTGGTCGGCTCGGTGACGCCGAAAGCCTGCAGGCGCAGTTCGCCAGTCGCGATCTTGGGCAGGTACTGCGCCTTCTGCTCCTTGCTGCCGTGCCGCAGCACCGTGCCCATGATGTACATCTGGGCATGGCAGGCGGCGGCATTGCAGCCGGCGCGATGAATCTCCTCCAGCACGGCGCTCGCCGCCGAAATGCCGAGGCCCGAGCCGCCGTACTCCTCCGGGATCAAAATCGCGAGCCAGCCCGCTTCGGTGAGCGCCTGCACGAACTCCGTCGGATAGGCGCGCGTGCGGTCGAGCTCACGCCAATAGGCGCCATCGAACTTGAGGCAGAGCTGGCGAACGGCGTCGCGGATCTCGGGATGCGTGGGCGCGTAGGGATTTTCCATGAGGGCGGAAGCTAGTCCGCCGCCTCTCCCCAGGCAATGCGACCGAGCTTCTCGACCAGCGGCCCGTGCACCTCGGGTCCGAAACCGTCGACGGTGGCCTCGCGCCGAGCCGTGACGCCATCCACGGCACCCGCCTCCTCGACCACGGCACGCGTAACCGCGAGGTCGCGTTCCGCCGTCAGGAATTTCGCGATAACCGGCTGCCACTCGGGCCGCACCACGGCCAACGCGGCCATCAGGCCGTAAGCGCCCCAATTCGAGACACCTGCCACAACCAAGTGATCGCAGGACGTGACGCAGGCGATCTCCGCGCCATTAGGCACCACCTTGGCGATCAACCCGGCCGGCAGCTTGCCCATCCCGATTTCGTTGCCGCCATCGCCGACGGCGAGCTTCCGCCACGGGCCGCCTTCGAAGAGATCGTCGAGCGGCGCCGTCCACGGCGAGACGTCGACGCCTCGCATATTGCGCGGCTTGCCGTCGCTGCTGCGCCCGCAACGCTCGATCGCCAGCGCGTGCGTGACGCCGTCGCGCTGCCATTCCCCGGCGACACGGGCGATGTCTGCAGCATCGTCGAGCGCGATCTCATCGACTCCAACGGGCTCGCCGAGCGCCTGCACGGCCGCTCGCACCGCAGCGGCACAAGGACCGTCGACAGCGATGCGTGCGGGGATCCCGCAGGCCGACAGAGCGGCCGCGATCAGTGCGGTCCCAACCGGGCCATCGGTTTCGGGCGCAGCGACGTCGCCGCGCGGCACGAAGAATCCGGTGATCAGACCGACGTGCTTGGCTTCCGACAGCGACCGGGCAGCAGCCGCGAGCCCGCCCGCATTCGCCCGGATGAGCTCTTCCGTCTTGCGGCCGACATCGCGGCAGACCAGTGCGTCGATCGCGGCGAGCCGCTCGGCCTGGTCACTTTTCCTTGGCGACATATACCCCCGTCCAATCGGCCGGCGAGTCGTCGATCAACTCGTCGAGCCGCACGCGCATCATCTCGTAGTAGCCCTGCTGCCACCCCGCGGCCATCGCCGCGACCTCGCACTCCCCGATCGCCCCCAGCGCCTCGGTGAAGGCCGCGCTGCGATAGAGGCGCAGCAACTCGGCCTGCCTCGTCACGAGAGTGCGATAGCCGTCCGTTTGCGCGAGGGCAACGTCGCCGATCAGCGCATAGATGCGCTCCGGCTCGGTCTTGCCCTTGACCATGATCAGGTCGATCTCGACCGCTGCATGATCCGGCGCCTGCGTACGCGTCGCTTCGCCGATGATGATGCCCGTCACATAGGTCTTGCATTGTCCTTCGAGGCGCGACGCTAGGTTCACGGAATCGCCGAGGCAGGAATAGGTGAAGCGTTGGGTCGAGCCGAAATTGCCGACCGATGCCGGCCCGGTGTTGAGGCCGACCCCGATGTTGACCGGAATATGCGGCCGCCCCTCGGCCGCCGCCTCCGCCTGCCAGCCGACGTTGAGCTCCGCCAGCCGTGCCTGCATGGCAAGTGCTGTGTCGCAGGCGCGCACGGCATGGCCCTCGACCGGCAACGGCGCATTCCAGAAGGCCATGATCGCGTCGCCCATGTATTTGTCGATCGTGCCCCTGCGGCTGAGGATCAGGTCCGTCATCGGGGTCAGGAAGCGGTTCATGAACCGCGTCAGGCCCTGCGGATCGAACTGCTCGGAGATGGTGGTGAAGCCGCGCACATCGGTGAACATCACCGTGATCTCGCGCTGCTCGCCGCCGAGCTGCAGCAGGCGCGGATTGCGCGCGAGCTGCTCGACAATGTCGGGCGACAGGTAGAGGCCGAAGGCGCCGCGGATCTCCGCCCGCTCACGCTCGGTCCGGATGAAGGCCAGCGCCGTGCCGCCGACATAGATGATGGCCAGCGTCCCCGTCGGATAGATCGGGTCGAACAGCAGCCGGTATTGGGAATAGGCGAGCCACGGCACGAGCAGGCCGATGCCGATGAAGATGGCGGCCACGACCACCATCCGGCGGGCCGAGAGCCGAGGTAGCAGCCAGACGAACAGCAGCCCGATCACCGCGAGGTAGAGGAACTCCGCCCCGTCGGCAAAGTCCGGGCGTGCCAGGAACTTCTGCTCGACCATCTGCTCGGCGAGCTGGGCATGGACCTCGACACCCGGCACCGCCTCCTGCACAGGCGTGTTGCGCAGATCCTTCAGCCCGAGCGCGCTGGTGCCGACGAAGATCACATGGCCTTCGATCTTCGCCGCCGGGACCTCGTCCTTCATCACGGCACGTGCCGACACGAAGCGTTCGTCGCGGTGGCCGGTATCGTAGAGGATCAATCGCCCTCGCCCGTCGGTCGGCACCTCGATATCGCCGGTCTTGATCGCCACGATGCCGGTCTGCTTGCCGAACGACCATTCGCCGCTCGCACCTGACGACTTCACGAAGTACGACGCCGCGCCCTGCGCTACCCGGAGAGCTTCGATCGACAGGGCCGGGAACAGGCCCTGCTGGCCGCCGACGCGAAACAGCATCGGCACACGGCGGATGACGATGCTCTCGACATCCGTGTTCACGCTGCCGTTGCCCTTGGCCGCCGCTTCCAGGATATCGAGCGACTTCACCGTGCCGATCTGCTGCGGCAGGAACTGGCTGGGCTCGTCGCCGGCGAACGCCACCCCGTGGTAGGTGCGCGGTGGTTTCTGGGCCCCGCGGACGTCGAAGCCGAACCCCATCACCACCCGCGACTGGGCGATGGCACTCGCGAACACCTGGTCGTTGTCCTGGATGGCGGCGGCGAGCTTCTGCACCGTCTCGGGATCCGTAATGGCAACGAGGTCGCGCACCATGCGGCTCATCGACGACCGGTCCGGCTCGGCGAACACGGCGTCGAACGCCACGACGGCGGCCCCCTTCTCGGTCAGCTTGTCGACCAGCGTGGCGAGGACAGTGCGCGGCCAGGGCCACTGGCCGTACTCGGCCAACGCGGCCTCGTCGATGTCGACGATCCGCACGGGCGTCTCCGGCACGTAGGTGCGCGGTTGCAGGCGTTGGTAGCTGTCGAAAGCGAAGTCTCGCATCCGGGCGAGCGCGTCGGGATCGACGGCGCGCAGCAGGAGCGCGTTGAGCAGCACGAGCAGGGCGACGATCAGCGGCGCGCGTGGCGCATCGCTGCGGCCGAACAGCCAGCTCATACCCATTCCGCCCTCTGCCCCTAGGGAAGTTCACTTTACAGAGGATGCCGCCCAAGCCAAACACGCACCTTGTCGATCGCCGGACACAGCCCTCTTCACGGTATCTACTTCAAGC
Organism: Reyranella sp.; assembly: GCA_004296815.1. Classification (GTDB taxonomy): domain Bacteria; phylum Pseudomonadota; class Alphaproteobacteria; order Reyranellales; family Reyranellaceae; genus Reyranella. The sequence goes on from SCVT01000370.1 coordinate 8,063, forward strand.
TGAGCGCCCTCGTGCTGTTCTGCACGATGGACGCCATGGTGAAGGCGCTCGGCGATACCTACGGCTCGTTCCAGATGATACTGTTCCGCAGTGCCGTGGCGCTCGTACCGGTGTCGGTGCTGATCTGGCGCTCCGGCAAGAGCCTGCGGATGGCGGTGAGCAGCAACCGGCCCTGGCTGCAGGCGCTGCGTGTCGCCATCGGCTTCGGCAGCCTGTTCGGCTTCTTCTATGTCTTCCCGCGCATGCCGCTGGTCGACGCCTACGCGATCTCCTTCGCCGCGCCTCTCTTCATGGTGGCGCTTTCGGTGCCGCTGCTCGGCGAGCCGGTCGGCTGGCGGCGCTGGACAGCGGTCGCCGTGGGTTTCGTCGGCGTGCTGATCATGCTCGATCCCTGGGGCATCGAGTTCCATGCCATCTCGCTGATCGTGCTGGCCGCCACCTTCTGCTACGCGCTCTCGACGGTGATGGTGCGGCTGCTGAGCCGCCACGACCAGGACGTGGTCACCCTCTTCTGGTTCGCTTTCGCCTCCAGTATCGTCTCGCTGGCCTGCGCCATCCCGGAATGGAAGTGGCCGACGCCGCTGGACTGGGTGTGGCTGATCGGGCTCGGCCTGCTGGGTGGCGTCGCCCAGATCCTTATCACGCGGGCCTGGAGGATGGCCCCGGCGGCTGTCCTGGCACCCTTCGACTATGTGTCGATCGTGCTGGCTGTGGCATTCGGCTATCTCTGGTTCAAGGAGGAGCCGTCCTGGACCGTCTGGTACGGCCTGCCGCTGGTCATCGGGTCCGGCCTCTATATCCTCCACCGCGAGCGCGTGCGGGCTCGCGAGCGAACCGCCAAATCCTGAGCTTTCTCAGGGATTTATCCGGCATTGACGAATCGACCCGCCAACCACATCTTGTAGCCATGACCGACACCACCTTTTCCGTGACCCAGAGCGCCGCCAAGCGGATCGCCTTTCTGGCCTCCAAGGAAGCCAAGCCCGTGATGATGCGCGTGGCCGTGCTGGGCGGCGGCTGCTCGGGCTTCCAGTACAACTTCTCCTTCGAGGACGCCCGCAGCGACGACGACCTAGTGATCGAGCGCGACGGTGCCGCCGTGCTGGTCGACAGCACCTCGCTGGAGCTGCTCAAGGGTAGCCAGCTCGACTATGTCGAGGAAATGGTCGGTGCCTCGTTCCAGGTGAACAACCCGAACGCCACCTCCTCCTGCGGCTGCGGCAACTCCTTCAGCGTGTGATCCTGCCGCGATGAAGA
>SCVT01000371.1 GCA_004296815.1 Reyranella sp.
AACGTGCCCGACCGCACCGGCAACCGGCATCCCGCGCTCGCGATCGCGCCCTACAACACCTATCGCTGCCGCGACGGCTATGTCGCGATCTTCACCTCGGCCGAACGGCACTGGGTCTCCCTGTGCGGGATGATGAACCGCAAGGACCTGCTGACGGACCCCGACTATGCGACGACGCCCGGCCGCGCGAAGAACATGCCGGTGATCGACGAGATGGTGGGCGCCTGGACCGCCGGCCGCACCAAGGACGAGATCCTGGCCGCGCTGAACGACGCGCACATTCCCTGCGCCCCGGTGAAGACGGCGCGCGAGGTCGCCTACGATCCGCACCTCGAGACGCGCGGCTACTGGGTCGACGTCCAGCACCCCCGCCGCGGCAAGACCCGCGTGCCGATCTCGGCCATCCGCCTGCATGCCGGCGGCAAGAGCGAGATCAAGAGCCCTGCCCCGACGCTCGGCCAGCACACAGACGCCGCGTTGGGCGAACTGCTGGGCCTCGAGGCCGGCGAGCTGGCACGTCTGCGTGCCGATGGCGTTACAACGCCGGTGACCGAGAAGAAGAAAGCCTAGGAGGATCGCTCATGCCCATCATCGATTCACAGGTCCACGCCTACGAGGCGAACACGCCCAAGCGGCCGTGGGCCACGGTGCCGAACTGGCCGCCGCACGTCACCGGCGACGAGATGGTCGCGGCGATGGACAAGGTCGGCGTCGACGGCGCGATCTTCATTTCGGCCTTCTCCCAGTACCGCTACGACGCGAGCTACGCCGAGGGAGTGGCGCGAGCCCATCCCGGCCGCATGGCGATCGTCAAGCCGGTGGACCCGGACGACAGGAACGTGGCCGACGTCGTCGCCAAGTGGAAGAAGACGCAAGGCGCGGTCGGCATCCGCATCTTCCTGCGCGAGGAAGAGAAGCGCGCGGCCGACGATCCCGGCCTCGACCGCATCTGCAAGGCTGCCGTCGAACACGACCTGCCGCTCAACTTCCTGTTCTGGGGCCGGGTCGACGAGGGCACGCAGATCATCGACCGCCATCCCAACACGCGGTTCATCATCGACCATCTCGGCATCCTGCAGCCACGCCAGCCGCCCGCACCGGAAAAGCCCTGGGCCGACCTGCCGAAGATCCTGGAACTCGCCAAGCGTCCGAACGCGGTGATCAAGGTGAGCGGCGCCTGCACGCTCTCCAAGCAGCCCTATCCGTTCCCGGACATCTGGGACCCTCTGAAGCGCATCTTCGATGCCTGGGGCTTCGAGCGCTGCCTGTGGGGCACCGACTGGACGCGCGCTTTCGCGGTCGTGAACTACGAGCAGGCGGTGAAGCCCTTCCTGGAAACGAAGCACCTGAGCCAGTCGGAGCGCGCCATGCTGATGGGCGGCGCCTGCGCCAAGGCCTACGGCTGGTCGCCGAAGCGATAGTTCAAACTCCTCTCCCCCCGCAGGGGGAGAGGAACATGAGCGCCCGTTAAGAACGTTCCCGGGTGTCGGAGAACTTCACCTTGGGGCTCTTCTCGGCGATGTAGCCCAGCTCCCAGGCGTTGCGCGCGAGGAACACCGGCGCGCCGTCGCGGTCCTCGGACATGCCGCCGCGGTTGGCCGACATGAATTCCTCGAGGTCGGCCTTGCTCTCCGCCGAGATCCAGCGCGCCGTCTCGAACGGCGCAGGCTCGAGGTCGATCATCACCGAATATTCGGCCTCGACCCGGGTCTTCAGCACGTCGAGCTGCAGCTCGCCCACCACGCCCACGATATTGTCGCCGCCGATCACGCGGCGGAACACCTGGGTCACGCCCTCCTCCGCGAGGTCGTCGAGCGCGCGCTTCAGCTGCTTGGACTTCATCGGATCCTCCAGCCGCACGCGGCGGAGGATTTCGGGCGCGAAGTTCGGGATGCCGACGATCTTGAGCGTCTCGCCCTCGGTCAGCGTGTCGCCGACCCGGAGCACGCCGTGGTTGGGAATGCCGATGATGTCGCCCGGCCATGCCTCGTCGACGATCTCGCGCTCGCGGGCGAAGAACAGGATCGGCGAGTTGACCGAGAGCACCTTGGACGTGCCCATCTGCGTGAGCTTCATGCCGCGGCGGAACTTGCCCGAGCAGAGGCGCAGGAAGGCGATGCGGTCGCGATGGTTGGGGTCCATGTTGGCCTGGACCTTGAACACGAAGCCCGAGACCTTGGGCTCGGTCGGCTCGATCGGGCGCGGTTCGGCGGGCTGCGGCCGCGGCGGCGGCGCCCAGGCCGCGATCGCGTCGAGGAGCTCCTTCACGCCGAAATTGTTGTAGGCCGAGCCGAAGAAGACCGGCGACAGGTGGCCGGCACGGTAGCTCTCGATGTCGAACGCCGGATAGCCCGCGCGCACCAGCTCGACCTCCTCCGCGAAGTTCGCGTCGGAGATCGTGTAGTTCTCGATCACCTCGCCGATGCGGCTGCGGTCGGTGTTGTCGAACACCAGCATGCGGTTGTTGGCGAGATCGTAGGTGCCCTTGAAGTTCTGGCCCGAGCCGGTCGGCCAGGTCATGGGCGAGACGTCGAGCGCCAGCGTCGAGGCCACCTCGTCGAGAAGCTCGATCGGGTCCTTGGACTCGCGGTCCATCTTGTTGATGAAGGTGACGATCGGCACGTCGCGCAGGCGGCAGATCTCGAACAGCTTGCGCGTGCGTGCCTCGATGCCCTTGGCGGCGTCGATCACCATGACGGCCGAATCGACGGCGGTCAGGGTGCGGTACGTGTCCTCGGAGAAGTCCTCGTGGCCCGGCGTGTCGAGCAGGTTGAAGACCGCGCCGCCATACTCGAAGTGCATCACCGACGTGGTCACCGAAATGCCGCGCTGCTGCTCGATCTTCATCCAGTCCGAGCGGGCGCGCCGCGCCTCGCCGCGCGCCTTCACGGCGCCTGCGACATGGATGGCACCGCCGAACAGCAGCAGCTTCTCCGTCAGCGTGGTCTTGCCGGCGTCGGGATGCGAGATGATCGCGAAGGTCCGCCGCAGCCCGGCCGGATGGCCGGCCAGACGCGCGTCGAGATCGTGGGAAACGGCGGAATCGGGCACTTTTTGCAAGGTCCTCGGGGGTGCGAGGGGGTAGCCGAGGTGGGCCCGGGCGTCAACTCGGCGCGCTTGGTCGTCCAGCTCAGGTTTGTTAGTACGGCGGCGGTCTTTTTCCGGCGTGCCGGGGATTTGGGTTGAATGGGTACGTTCTGGGCTGTCTGGGTTTCTCTTGCGGGTGGCGCCGCCTACGGCGCGATCGTCGGATATGCCAAGCATTCAGCGATCGATGGGGTAACGGCAGGCGGCGTGGCGTTCCTCTGCTCGTTCGCTGTGCTGGGCCTGCTTTCACGCCAGGCGACGAAGGCGGTAGCCGCCCCACCGAGCGACAAGCCGGCTGCCCCACCCGCCCCCGAGACGGGCGAGGACTTCGTCAGCATCCGGAGCGGCATCGAGGAGTTGAAGGCGCAGGGTGCCCTGCCCGAGATCGCACCGGAGAAGCCGGCGGACGGCCAGCGGCCGCTGTTCCGCAACCTCGCCCAATCGCCGGCCCCGAGGGCGCCCGTCGAGGCGCTGGCGCCCAAGCAGCTCCTCGAGCTCAAGATGCCCTACCAGGCCGTGCTGAACGCGGCGGTGAACTTCGAGCGCGAGGTCAGGCGCCGGGCCGATGTTCCGGGTGGACGGGCTCCCTTGGCCAGCCTGTTCGCCCAGCCGCGATTCAACCTGTCCAAGGAAAAGATCCAGCAGCTCGAGACCTTGCGGCGGGTGCGCAACAGCATCCTCCACGGCTTCGAGACGCTGGTCGATCCGATCGAAGCGGCACAGCTCGTCGCTGCCTTCGACAGCGCCGCGTCGTGGTTCGATCTTCCTAAGGACGCTAAGGTGACGCCATGAACAGCGAGCAGCTCAAGTCCTTCATCGGCACCTTCTGGGACGACCAGATCGTCCCCTCCCTCGTCGAGTACATCCGCATCCCCAATAAGTCGCCGGCCTTCGATCCCAAGTGGGAGGAGCACGGCTACATGGAGGAGGCGGTCACGCTCATGGAGACGTGGGCGCGGCAGCGTCTCGGCGCCTTCGCGGGCGCTACGCTCGAGGTGGTCCGCCTGCCCGGCCGCACGCCGCTGATCTTCATCGAGGTGCCCGGAGACAGCGACGACACCGTCCTGCTCTACGGCCATCTCGACAAGCAGCCGGAGATGAAGGGCTGGGCCGAGGGCATGGGCCCGTGGATCCCGGTGCTGAAGGGCGACAAGCTCTACGGCCGCGGCGGCGCCGACGACGGCTATGCGATGTATGCCTGCTTCGCCGCCTTGCTCGCGCTGCAGGAGCAGAAGGTGGCGCGTGCCCGCTGCGTGATCATGATCGAGGGCTGCGAGGAGTCCGGCAGCTACGACCTGCCTTTCTATGTCGACCACCTGATCGACCGGATCGGCGACCCGTCGCTGGTCGTGTGCCTCGACTCGGGCTGCGGCGACTGGGACCGGATGTGGCTCACCACCTCGCTGCGCGGCATCGCGGCCGGCACGCTGAAGGTGCGCGTGCTGAACGAGGGCGTGCATTCGGGCGACGCGTCGGGGATCGTGCCCTCCTCCTTCCGCATCGTGCGCAGCCTGCTGACGCGGCTGGAGGACGAGGCGACGGGCGAGATGAAGCTGCCCGACCTCTTCGTGCAGATCCCGCCGCAGCGCATCAAGCAGGCCGAGGAGGCCGCGCGCGTGCTGGGCGAGGAGGTCTATCGCAAGTTCCCCTTCGCCGGCACGACCAAGCCGATGGTCGAGGATCTCCCGCAGATGGTGCTGAACCGCACCTGGCGGCCGCAACTCGCGACCACCGGCATGGCGGGCTATCCCGAGCCGCTCGATGCCGGCAACGTGCTGCTGCCCTACACCGAGGCCAAGATCAGCGTGCGCACGCCGCCGACGCTCGACGCCAAGGAGGCCGTGAAGGCGATCAAGAAGGCTCTGGAGGCCGATGCGCCCTACGGCGCCACCGTCGAGTTCGATGCCGGCGAAGGCGGCCAGAGCGGCTGGCACGCGCCGCCGCTGGCGCCGTGGCTGGAGAAGGCCGTGACCGAGGCCTCGCAGGAGGCGTTCGGCCAGCCGGTCGCCTACATGGGCGAAGGCGGCACGATCCCGTTCATGGGCATGCTGGGCGACAAGTTCCCCAACACGCAGTTCGTGATCACGGGCGTGCTTGGTCCGCACTCCAATGCGCACGGACCCAACGAATTCCTGCACATCCCCACGGGCAAGAAGGTGACGGTGGCGACCGCACTGATGATCGCCTCGCACTTCAAGCGGAAGGCGAAGGGCTAACCGCCCAGCTCTTCCTTCAGCATCTCGAGCTCCAGCCACTCGGTCTCGGCGGCGTCGAGCTCGGCCTGGGCCGCGCCGAGACGCGCGGTCTTGGTGGCGAAGGCCTTGGGATCGCGGCCGTAGAGGCCGGCATCGGCCAGCGCCTCGTTGAGCGCGGCCATCTCGGCGTGCAGGGCGTCGATCTTCTTGGGCAGCTCGGCCAGCGCCCGCTCGCGCTTGTAGCCCAGCCGCTGCTTTGCCGGCGCCGACTCGCGCTGTGCGACGAGCTTGTCCTTCTTCGCCACCGGTACTGCCACGAGCGTCTCGCGCGGGCCGCGCTGGGCGAGATAGTCGGTGTAACCGCCGGCATACTCCGTCGCGTTGCCGTCGCCTTCGAGGGCGATGGTCGAGGTGACGAGCCGGTCGAGGAAGTCGCGGTCGTGGCTCACCAGCAGGACCGTGCCGTCATAGTCGTCGAGCGCCTCCTGCAGGAGGTCGAGCGTGTCGGCGTCGAGGTCGTTGGTCGGCTCGTCGAGCACGATCAGGTTCGAGGGCGCGGCCAGCGCCTTGGCGAGCAGCAGGCGGTTGCGCTCGCCGCCCGAAAGCGTGCGCACCGGCTGGCGCGCCTGCTCGTCGCGGAACAGGTACTCGCGCAGATAGGTCATGACGTGGCGCTGCTGGCCGCGCACCAGCACATGGTCGTTGCGGTCGGCCAAAATCTCCCACGGCGTCTTGTCGGGATCGAGCGCGGTGCGGCGCTGGTCGATCACCACGGGCATCAGGTTGGCGCCGAGCTTCACCGAGCCGGTGTCGGGCTCGAGCTCACCGATCAGCATGCGCAGCAGGGTCGTCTTGCCGGCGCCGTTGGGGCCGATGAGTCCGATGCGGTCCTTGCGGAAGATGCGCGTGGAGAAGTCACGCACGATGGTGCGCTCGCCGTAGGACTTGGAGACGTTGCGCGCGGTGATGGCGAGGCTGCCGGACTGTTCGGCGGTGCCGGTCTCGATGGTGGCGCGGCCGACCGGGCCGATCTGCTGGCGGCGCTGCTTGCGCAGCTCGCCCAGCGCCCGCAGGCGGCCTTCGTTCCGGGTGCGGCGCGCGCGGATCGACTTGCCGGCCCATTCGGTCTCGCGCTCGATCAGGCGGTCGAGCTTGTGCCGCTCCGTCGCCTCGCGCTCAAGGATGTCGGACGACCAGGTGTCGAACTCGGCATAGCCCTTGTCGAGGCGGCGCACGATGCCGCGGTCGAGCCACAGTACGGCGCGCGTGAGGTTCGCGAGGAAGCGACGGTCGTGGCTCACCAGCACGTAGGCGCCGCGCCAGCTCCCGAGCTTCTCCTCCAGCCACTCGATGGTCGGCAGGTCGAGATGGTTGGTGGGCTCGTCGAGCAGCAGCACATCGGGCTCGGCGACCAGCGCCCGCGCCAGCGCGGCGCGACGGGCCTCGCCGCCCGACAGGCCCTGCGGCTCGCGCGCACCGTCGAGCTTCAGCTCGGTAAGCAATGCGGTGACGCGGTAGTCCGAGGGCCCGAGCGAATCGGTCAGGGCCGAGGCCACGTAGTGCGCGACCGTGGCGTGGCCGGCGAAGTCGGGCTCCTGCGGCAGGGTGGCGACCGTGGCGCCGGGCTGGGCGAAGCGCGTGCCGGCATCGGCGATCGGCGCGCCCGCCAGGATGCGCAGCAGCGTCGACTTGCCCGCGCCGTTGCGCCCGACCAGGGACAGCCGCTCACCCGGCGCGATCGACAGCTCGACGCCGTCGAGGATCGTCTGGTCGCCCAGGTGGTAGCGGATGCCGGTCAGTCCGAGGAGGGGTGGTTCGGCCATTGGAGCCGGCTCTCATGGCCGAACCTGTCCACTTGGGCAAGGGCCGCAAGCGGCAGTAGGATCGCGCATGCTGCGGGTCGTGGGGGAGCCGAGGCGGATCGATCGCGCCATCAAGCGCCTGCAGGGTGCCTTGAAGGGCGTTCCCGCGCGTGCCGTGCGGCTGACCTGGCGTGGCGGCGAGCTGCGCACCACCATCCACTGGGCGCGCGACGATTCCTTCTGGTGGGCGTTCGAGCCGCGTCAGGCGCGCGCCAATCCACGAGGCGAATCGATCGCGGCGCGCCACGCGCTGCTGCTCGGTCACGCGCCCGACGCGCCGACCAAGCGCGAGAGCATCACCTGCGAGATCAACCTGCCGCGCGAGGGCGCCGACCGGAAGGTGGCGGGCCTGATCGTGGCCGACGAGGCGGGCGCGCTCTACCTCGCCCACTCCGGCCGCATGGGCGGCGCACGACAGGGCCAGCGCAAGTCGGCGTTCCGGGAGTTCCTGGCCGACGGCGTGTGGCGCGAGGTGAAGTGGCCCGACGGCGAGGAGTCCGAGGCGCTGATCGTGGCGCCGCTCGACAGCCCGCGCCTTACACGGCTGCTCGGGCGGTTCGTCGACGCCGTGCGCGCCTTCAAGGCGGGCGAGCCGAGGGACGAGCATACGGGTCTCTGCATCGCCTCGACCGCCGAGCCATCGGCGGCGGCGGCCTGCGACCGGCGGCTGGTCGATGTGGCGCTGCACGAAGAACTCGCCAAGCGCGGCCTGCTGGGCGGCGCCGAGGACCTGTTCTCGCTGCGCGGCGAGCGTCCGCAGCCGCTGTTCGCGCTGGTGGCCGACGGCGCCGCCAACGAGCTGGCGCTCGCCGTGGGATCGCTGTCGCTCGCCTCGGCGCGCGGCGGGCCGGACGTGCGGCCGATCCTGATCGCGCCGGCGAGCCTCGCCGACGGCGACACGGCGCTGAACGCACTGCCCTTCGCCTGCGTGCGCTTCCGCTGGCGCGGCGCGCGGGCGGTGTTTGACGGGCTGGATGACGCGCTGGCATGAAGGCCCCATCATGGTGATGGGCCTGACGACGGGATTGTGGGTGAGCGCGCAGGTGCGGCTCTGTGATCGCGCGTTCATCCCCGCCGCCGTCGTGCGCCGCGGCGATCCCGATGCCGGCACCGTGCTGCTGAAGATCAACCGCTTCGAGGCGGGCGTGACGGTCTACACCCAGGCCAGCACGATGAACGACGAGCCGGCCTGGAGCCGCGGCACCGGGCCGACGCCGGTCGACGAGGCCGCGGCCGACGCCTACATCGCCCGCCAGGTGGCGCGCGATCCTGACCTCTGGGTCCTCGAGATCGAGGACCGCAAGGGCGAGTACAAGATCGACGGCAAGGTCGTCTGAGCGGCGCTACTTCTTCGGGAGCGCCGTCACCGGATCGATGGTCTTGCCGGCGCGGCGCACCTCGAAGTGCAGGTAGGGCTCGGCCGAGCCGCCGGAGTTGCCGACCTTGGCGATGGTCTGGCCCTTCTTCACATGAGCGCCCTTCTTGACCAGCAGCTCCTCGTTGTTGCCGTAGGCGGTGATGTAGCCGCCGGAGTGCTGGACCAGGAGCAGGTTGCCCATCTTGGCGACGTCGCTGCCGGCATAGATCACCTCGCCGCCGTCGGCGGCATGCACGGGCGTGCCCTTGGCGGCGGCGATGTCGATGCCGTCGTTCTTCTGGCCGCCCGAGGTGCCGTAGCCCGAGATGACCTTGCCGTTGACCGGCCAGGCGAGCCTGGGCGGCGGCGTGGCGGGCACGGTGACCGACTGCGAGGCCGAGCTGAGCGGCGTCGGCTCGCCGGCCGGGGCGGCCGAACGCGGCGCCTCGCCCTGGCCCGGGGCCGCCAGCGTCTCGCGCTTCACCGACGAGGGTGCGTTGGGATTGGCGGCGGCGGTCTGCGCGCCGGGGACGTCGTCGGGCACGTAGCGCGCGCCCGGCATCTGCAGCGACTGGCCGGGCTTCAGCGCGTAGGGCTGCTTCAGGTTGTTGCGGTCGATGATGGTCTGCGAAGGAACGCCATAGCGCTGGGACAGGCTCGCGACCGTGTCCTTCTCCTTCACGACATAGACGGGAACGGCGTTGGGGCCGGCGCCGGAGCCGGGATATTCCATGGTGCCTTCACGGGCGCCCATGACGGTGTTGCAGGCGCCGAGCGCGACCGACAGCACCGCCATTGTACCCAGCGTGCGCATCCGGCCGGCCCATCGCGAGGGGAAGCGAGGGGCTCTTTTCATGGGACTATTCTACTAGATCACGATTCCGGCGGGAATCGGGCTTCTGTCGATTTCTGGCCCTATCTCACCCCTGCCCCAGCACCGGCAGCGGGCCCGCCACCAGGGGCACGAAGCGCACCGGCATCAGGGTGTCGCGCTGGAGCCCGCTGTCGCTCTTCACGATGCGCTCGACGACCTGGGCGGTGGGGTCGCGGCCCACCGGCACGATCAGGATGCCGCCGACGGCGAGCTGGTCGATCAGGGCCTGCGGCCGCTCCTCGGCAGCGGCGGTCACGATGATGCGGTCGAACGGCGCCTGGCCCGGCCAGCCCTTGCTGCCGTCGTTGATGTCGACCACGACGTTGTAGATGCCGAGGTCGAGCAGCAGGCGCTCGGCCTCCTTGGAAAGCGGCTTGAAGCGCTCGATCGAATAGACGCGGCGCGCCAGCTTGGCGAGCACGGCGGCCTGGTAGCCCGAGCCGGTGCCGATCTCGAGCACCTTCATGCGCGGGCCGACGCGCAGCGCCTCGGTCATGGCCGCGACCACCAGCGGCTGGCTGATCGTCTGGCCGAAGGCGATGGGCAGCGCGGTGTTCTCCCAGGCGCGCTCCGCGAAGGTCGGCGAGACGAAGCGCTCGCGGTCGACGGCGGCGATGGCCGCCAGCACGGCCTCGTCCTGGATGCCCGAGTTGCGGAGCTCGACGATCAGGCGCTGCATGGCGGGGACGTTCACGGCGCCCGCCCCGGATCAGGTCGCGGGGAACAACGAGCCGAACTTGCGGCGCGTGGCCTCGTGCGTGAGGTCGAGATGCAGCGGCGTCACCGAGACGTAGCCCGCGCGCACGGCGGTGAGATCGCTCTCCTCGTCGCGCTCGTGCTCGCCCGGCGCATAGGCGATCCAGTAGTAGGTGCCGCCGCGCGGATCGGTGCGCTCGACGATGTGGCCGCCGAAGCCGCGCACGCCCTGGCGCGTGACCTTCGTGCCCTTCACCGCCGCCGCAGCGACATCGGGGAAGTTCACGTTGACCAGGACGTTGCGCGGGATGCCGCCCACCAGCACGCGGCGCGCGATGTCGGCGCCGTGGTGCGTGGCGGTGTCCCACTTCAGCGGGTGCGGATGGGTGTAGGCCTGGCTGAAGGCGATCGAGGGAATGCCGAGCAGGCAGCCTTCCATGGCACCGGCGATGGTGCCGGAATAGGTCACGTCGTCGGCCATGTTGGAGCCGCGGTTGACGCCCGACAGCACGATGTTGGGCTTGCGGTCCTTGAGCAGGTGCTTGACCGCGAACAGCACGCAGTCGGTCGGCGTGCCTTCGAGCGCGAACTTCTTCTCGGTGATCTGGCGGGCGCGCACCGGATGGGTGAGCGACAGCGAATGGCCGGCGCCGCTCTGGTTGTATTCGGGCGCCACGATCCAGACGTCCTGCGAGAGCTGGCTCGCGATGTCGATCATGGCGTCGAGGCCCGGCGCGTTGATGCCGTCGTCGTTGGTGACGAGGATACGCGCCTTGGCGATGTCGGCCGGAGTCATTTCGCCGGCCCCGGGATCAGCGTCTGGCCGCGCATATAGGGCACCAGCGCCTCGGGGATCGTCACCGAGCCGTCCTCGTTCTGGTAGTTCTCCAGCACCGCGATCAGCGTGCGGCCGACCGCGAGGCCCGAGCCGTTCAGCGTATGCAGGAAGCGGGTGCCCTTCTCGCCCTTGGGCCGGTAGCGCGCGTTCATGCGGCGGGCCTGGAAGTCGCCGCAGTTCGAGCAGCTCGAGATCTCGCGATAGGCACTCTGGCCGGGCAGCCAGACCTCGAGGTCGTAGGTCTTGCGCGCGGAGAAGCCCATGTCGCCGCTGCACAGCATCAGGGTGCGATAGGCGAGGCCCAGCCGCTTCAGCACTTCCTCGGCCGAGGCGGTCATGCGCTCGTGCTCGGCCTCGGACTGCTCGGCTGTGGTGATGCTCACCAGCTCGACCTTGGGGAACTGATGCTGGCGGATCATGCCGCGCGTGTCCTTGCCGGCAGCGCCAGCCTCGGAACGGAAGCACGGCGTGAAGGCGGTGAAGCGCAGCGGCAGGTCCTTCTCGTCCAGCACCATGTCGTTCACCATGTTGGTGAGCGACACTTCCGACGTCGGGATCAGCCAAAAGCCGTTGTCGGTGTGGAACATGTCCTCGGCGAACTTAGGCAGTTGGCCGACGCCATAGACCGCGGTGTCCTTCACCAGCAGCGGCGGATCGATCTCGGTATAGCCGTTCACCTCGGTGTGCAGGTCGAGCATGAACTGGGCGATCGCCCGCTCGAGCCGCGCCAAGCGGTTCTTCAGAAACACGAAGCGCGAGCCCGAGATCTTGGCGGCTTGCGCAAAATCCATGTCGCCCATCGCCTCGCCGATCGCGACGTGATCCTTCGGCTGGAAGCTGAAGTTGCGCTGGTTGCCGTGGCGGCGAACCTCGACATTGCCGTGCTCGTCGGCGCCGTCCGGCACCTCGTCGACCGGCAGGTTGGGCAGCACTTCGAGCTTGCCCTTCAGTTCCTCGTCGAGGCGCTGTGCCTCGCGCTCGCCGTTGCGCAGCCCCTCCTCGAGGGAGGCTACCTCGGCCATCAGCGCGTCGGCATTCTCGCCCTTCCGCTTGGCCATGCCGATCTGCTGGCTGAGCGTCTTGCGCTTGGCCTGGATCGCCTCGCTCTCCGAGATCGCGGCGCGGCGGCGCTTGTCGACCTCGAGGATCGCGGCGGCGGCGGGCTCCAGCCCGCGGCGGCGGAGGCCCTTGTCGAAGGCCTCGGGGTGTTCTCGGACGAAGCGTATGTCGTGCATGGTCAGCCGCCGGCCGCTTCCTCGGCCTTCTTCTCTTCTTCCTCGGCCTTCTTGTCTTCCGCGTCGCGCTTCTTCTCGATCCAGACGCCGATCAGGATGCTGATCTCGTAGAAGCCGATCAGCGGGATGGCGAGGGCGAGCTGGCTCACCACGTCGGGCGGCGTGAGCACGGCGGCGACCACGAAGGCGATGACGATGGCGTAGCGGCGCTTGGCGCGCAGGCCCTCGGTGGTCGCGATGCCGACCTTGATCAGCAGGGTCAGCAGGACCGGGACCTCGAAGGCGAAGCCGAAGGCGAACACGAGCTGCAGGATGCGCTCGAGGTAGTCCGACGACCTGAGCGTCTTCTCGATGTCGGGCGGCGCGTACTGCGTCAGCATGAAGTTGATCACGTACGGCAGCACGACGTAGTACATCAGCGCGCAGCCGGCATAGAACATGAACGGCGTGGCGACCAGGAACGGCAGGAAAGCGCGCTTCTCGTGGCGGTAGAGGCCCGGGGCCACGAACAGCCAGATCTGGGTGGCGATCAGCGGGAAGCCCACGATCAGCGAGACGAACGCCGACAGCTTCACCGTGACGAAGAAGAACTCGAAGATGTCGAGGACGATGACCTTGTAGCCGTCGGCCAGCGCCGGCTGGATCAGGAACGAGAAGATCGGCTTGGCGAAGTAGAAAGTGACGAAGAAAACCAGGAAGAACCCGACCAGGGCGTAGATCAGCCGCTTGCGCAGCTCGATCAGGTGATCGAGCAGCGGCATCGGCTTGTCGTCTTCAGGGCCGTCGTGGGTGGCCTGGGTCACGGAATGCTCAGCAGCATGGGAGCCGCGTTATGCCGCCCTTTGGCAGGCAATTCAAAGCGCTAATTGGCGCCCTCAACCGGTCGCGACGGCCTTGGCCGGCTTCTCTTCCGCTGCAGGTTCGGCGACGGGCGCCGCTTCGGCCACTGCAGGCGCGGCCGCGGGCGTCGGCTGGGCCGCAGGCTCCGGCGCCGCGGCCTCGGCCAGCGCGGGCTCGGCCGCGATCTGTGGCGCGGATTCCGGCTCGACCAGCGGGTTGTCGATCTGGGCCTTGGCGTCGGCCATGATCTTCTCGCCCTCGGCCATGCCTTCCTGGATGGCGTTCTTGATCTCCTTGGTGGGATCGAGCGCCTGCAGGTCGAGGCCAGGGGCCGACTCGAGCTGCTTCTTCACCTCGTCCAACTCGGACTGGCGAACCATCTCGTCGACATGGCCGCGGAACTCCGACGCCATGCCACGCATCTGGGACATCCACTTGCCCCAGCTCCGCAGCATATTCGGCAGCTCCTTCGGGCCGATGACGACGAGCGCCACGACCGCGATGACCAGAAGCTCTGGGCTGTCGATTCCGAACATCGGGGTTCAGGCCCGGCCCGATCGAATGATCAGACCTTGGCGGCGTTGTCCTGGTGGACCGTCCCGCCTGCCTGGGTCCCCGGGGGCGTGGTCGTGGCCTGGGCCGAGATCGGCTTGGCCGTGTCGCCGGGCTGGCCGGCTGCCTGGGCAGGCGGCGTCTCCTCCGCAGTACCTCCGACGCCCTTCTTGAAGGCCGACAGGCCCTTTCCGAAGTCGCCCATGAGCTGCGAGATCTTGCCGCGACCGCCGAACAGCAGCAGCACGACGGCCAGCACGATCAGCCAGTGCCATACGCTGAAGCTACCCATATGAAAATGCTCCCAAAAACGATTGCGATCGGCGTGTCGAAACTACGAATGCCGATTATGGCATTCGCGCCGAAGGGCCGGCAACCAGTCGAATAAGACCGTTCTGGGGCGTTATCGCCCCGTCTCCTCCGCCGCGAGAGGCTCGTCGGCCTCGTCTTCGGTCGGTTCGAGCGGCAGATCCGGCTCGTCCGGCCGGAATATGGGGGGCTGGGCGCGCGGGTCCAAGAGCCCGGCGGCCTTCAGTTCCTCCTGCCCAGGCAGGTCGTCGAGGCTCGGCAGGCCGAAATGCTCGAGGAAGAACTCGGTGGTGCCCCAGGTCACGGGCTTGCCGGGCGCGCGGCGGCGGCCCATCGGCTTGATCCAGTTCTGCTCGAACAGCAGGTCGAGCGTGCCCTTGCTGAGACCGACGCCGCGGACCTGCTCGATCTCGGCACGCGTCACCGGCTGGTGATAGGCGATGATCGCCAGCGTCTCGACCGAGGCGCGGCTGAGCTTGCGTGTCACCGGGCGCTCGATCTTGAGCTTCTCGGAAAGGTCCGGCGACGTCCGGAAGGCATAGCCGCCCGCCACCTTCACGAGGTTCACGCCGCGGCCGGCATAGAGCTCCGTGAGATCGGCGATGAGCTGCGCCACGTTGGCGTCGTTGGGCAGGCGCTCGGCCAGCTCTTTCTCGTCGAGTGCCTGGGTGCCGGCGAAGATCAGGGCCTCGAGCAGGCGCAGATGCTGCGGATGGTCGGCCGAGACGACATCGGTCACCTGGGCGCCGGCAACCGCCATCGCGGCTGCCGCTGCGCCGACGGCTTCGATCGGGACCTCTACGGCCTTCGACGACTTCTCGTCCGACTCCTCGTCGTCGCCGTCTTCGTCGTCATCGTCATCGTCATCGTCATCATCGTCGTCATCGTCGTCGTCCGAGTCGTCGTCATCATCATCGTCGTCGTCCGACTCGTCATCGTCATCATCCTCGTCTTCGTCCTTCTCGACCTCGGCCTTCTCCTTGGCCGCCGAGAGAGGACCGGGAGCATCCGACAGGCCGGCAAGGATCATCGCCGCGATGAGGGCCGGGTCGTCGATGATCGCCGGGGCGTTCTGGATGTCTGACATTTCGGGACCCGTTACCGTTGCTCGGTACGCTTACGCAGATGGATGGGACCGAAGCGTTCGGTCTGGCGCAGCTCGATCTGGCCGTCCTTGGCGAGCTGCAGGCCCGCCACGAAGGTCGAGGCGATCGCCGACCGGCGCTTGGTGGGATCGGTGAGGCCTGCCGGCAGGAACGCCTCGAGCGTCTGCCAGTCGATGGCGATGCCCAGCATGCGGCCGAGCCGTTCCGCCGCCTCTTCGACCGAGAAGAACTGCATCGGCTCGATGTGGTAGGTGTCGGCATCCTTGGGCCGCACCTGTGTGCCGTAGGCGTTGAGCAGGTCGTAGAGCTTCACGTCCCACACCGCGCGCCGCACGACGATCACGCCCTCAGGCGCGCCACGCACAAAGATGTCCTTGCCGAGCTGCGGCCGCGCCATCAGGCGGGCGCCCGCTTCCTGCATCGCCTCGAGACGGCGGAGCTGCCACTGCAGCGCGTCGGCCATCTCCTGGCCCGACGGTTCCTCGCCGGCCGGCGGCTCGGGCAGCAGCAGCCGCGACTTGAGGTAGGCGAGCCACGCCGCCATCACGAGATAGTCGGCGGCGAGCTCCAGCCTGAGGCGGCGCGCCTGCGCCACATGCGCCAGGTACTGGTCGACCAGCGCCACCATCGAGATGCGGCGCAGGTCGACCTTCTGGTCGCGCGCCAGGGTCAGCAGCAGGTCGAGCGGACCCTCGAAGCCCTCGATATTGACGATCAGCTCGCCCTCGCCCGGCGCGATGACGTCCGGACCGCCGGCCGCGAAACTGTCGGCAGGCGCGGCGGCGGCCGATGTCTCGCTAGTCGGGGCCTCGGCAGCCGGTGTCTCGGCGGGCTTTTCGGGCTCGTTCATGTAGCCCCGGTGTAATCCAGCGGCAGCGCATACCGCCACTGTATTTGGCCCTGCCTTATCCCCATTCCGGCAGGAGCGCGGTGAGCCGTTTGGCGGCCTCCACCAGGCCCTTCTTGCCGGCCGGGTCGCGGTGCCGGGTGAGGAAGGCGCGGCCGGCCTCGAAGCGTCGGCCGGCCGCCTCGCTCATGGAAGAGGTCCGGCCGGCAATCTCGACCATCTCGTCCATGTTCCCGTTGCAGTGGAGGGCGATGTCGCAGCCGGCCGCGATCGCGCGGTCCGCCCGGTCGCCCAGCGCCCCGCCCAGGGCCTGCATCGACAGATCGTCCGACAGGAGGAGGCCGTCGAAGCCGATATGGTCCCGGATGACATCGCGCACGGCATGTGCCGATACCGTGATGCAGTCCTTGGGATCGATCGCCTCGAACAGCAGGTGGCCGGTCATGGCCCAGGGCAGGTCGGACAGGAGCTTGAAGGGCAGGAAATCGGTGCGCTCCAGCTCGGCCCACGATGCGCTGACGACGGGCAGCGACTCGTGGCTGTCGACGGTGGCGAGGCCGTGTCCCGGGATGTGCTTGATGACCGGCATCACGCCCTCGGCCAGCAGGCCCTCGGCGGCGGCACGGCCCAGCGCCGCCACCGGCTCGGGCCGGTCGCTGTAGGCGCGATTGCCGATCACGGCGTGCGTCTCGGGATAGGCGATGTCGAGGCACGGCAGGCAATCGACGTCGCAACCGACCGACGCCACGTCAGCCGCCAGCAGCCGCGAGTTGAGCTTGGTCGCCTCGAGCCCCTGCTCCGGGTTGCGGGCATAGAGATCGCCCAGCAGGCGCGCGGGCGGCGCGGCGCGCCAGTGCGGCGGCCGCAGGCGGGCGACGCGGCCACCCTCCTGGTCGATCAGCACCGGCGCGTCGGCGCGCGCTACGCTGGAGCGCAGCTCGTCGACCAGCCGGCGCGTGCGCTCGGGCGTGTCGACGTTCCTGGCGAACAGGATGAAACCCAGCGGATCGGCGTCGCGGAAGAACGCGCGCTCCTCGGCCGAGAGGTCGGGGCCGGCGCAGCCGAAAATGGCGGCGCGCGGCTTTCTCATCGCCAAAGACTCACCGCGCCGGCGGGACGGCGACGCAGTCGGCCTTGCGGCTCTTCAGCGTGCTGCAGACCGACTGGGCCTGCTTCTCGTCGAGCGGGCCGGCCTGAACGCGATACCACACGCCCCGGTCGCCGAGATCGACACGGACCGGCTGCATGCGCAGGCTGGCCAGCACGTCGCCGTGTGCGCTCTGCAGGCGGGCCCAGGTCGACTTAGCCACGTCCTCGTTCTTCACCGACGCGATCTGTACGCGCCAGCCGCCGGTCGGGCCGGACATGTTCTCGATGAGGCTCGCGATGCTGGGGCCGCTCTCGGTGGTCGCGGGCGTCGCGGAAGCCTGCTGCACGTTGGGCGGATTGGCCGGCACCTTGGCCTCGGCCGGCGGCGGCGTCGGGCCGCCCGCGGTCGAGACCGGCGGGTTGGGCTGCAGCGGTGTCGGCGCTTTGGCGACCTCGGGTTCCTTCGGCGCCGCCGGCAGCGGCATGCCGCTCGCGGGCAGCTTGGGTGTCACCGCCGTGGGCAGGAGCTTCTCCGGCTGGCTGGGCACGGCACCCGGCGCGATCCGGTTGAACACTTCCTTGTCCTGGTTGGGCGGAACGAGGCCGCCGGCATTCTCGGGCTTGATCCGGGCCGGCGTGGTCGGCGCCTGGACGACCAGGGGCTCGAGCCCCTTGCCGCCCGCCTTGACGTCCTGGTTGTGCGCCCACCACACGACCGAGCCGAAGCTCGCGATGGCGGCGATCGAAACCATGACCGTCAGGATCTGGCCACGCCGCCTGTTGACCCGCATGAGGAGCGAGTCCCGCGGCGGCGGGGGAATGGAATCAGGCTCGTGCGCGACGGGCCGGGGCGGAGGATCGAGCCGCACCGCAACCGACTCATTGGGTCGGTAGATCGTAGGACCGTCGCCGGAGGGGGACCGGCGCATGTGCATTCGTTATCTCATTTCCTCGACGGGTGTTACGCCGAAGACCTTTAATCCCGATCCTATCACAAAACCGATTCCCTGTACCAATGCCAGTCGAGCCCGGGTGAGTTCGGGGTCGCCCTCGACCACGAAGCGCAAGCCCGGCTCCTCCCGGCCCCGGTTCCAGTGGGCATGGAAGGCGGCAGCCAGGTCGTAGAGATAGAAGGCGACGCGGTGCGGCTCGTGGGCCGAGGCGGCGGCCTCGACCTGGCGCGGCCATTGGGCGATCAGGCGGATCAACGCGAGTTCGCCGGCATCGCCCAGACGGTCGACCGAGGTGCTGTCCAACCCCTCGACCGCGATGCCGGCGGCGCTCGCTTGCCGCAAAACGGAGCGTGTGCGCGCGTGGCAATACTGGACATACCACACCGGGTTGTCCCGTGACTGATCTGTGGCCTTTACGAGGTCGAAGTCGAAAGAGGCGTCGTTCTTGCGGGTCAGCATGGTGAACCGCACAACATCTGGCCCGACCTCGTCGAGCAGGTCGCGCAGGGTCACGAAGGTCCCGGCCCGCTTGGACATGCGGACGAGCTCGCCGCTCCGCATCACCCGCACGAGCTGACAGAGCTTCACGTCGAGCTCGCCCTTGCGGTCGGTGATGGCGCTGACGGCCGCCTTCATGCGCTTCACATAGCCACCGTGATCCGCGCCCCAGATGTCGATCATGTCGGCGAAGCCGCGGCGGTACTTGTCGTGGTGGTAGGCGATGTCGTTGGCGAAGTAGGTCCAGCTGCCATCCGATTTCTTCAGCGGGCGGTCGACGTCGTCGCCGAACTGCGTGGCGCGGAACAGCGTCTGCTCGCGATCCTCCCAGTCGTCGGGCTTGGCGCCCTTCGGCGGCTCGAGTCGGCCCTGGTAGATCAGGCCCTGGCGGCTAAGCTCCTGGAAGGCGCGTTCGACGGCGCCGCTCTCGACCAGCGCGCGCTCCGACGAATAGACCTCGATGTCGACGCCCAGCGTCTTGAGGTCGATCTTGATCTCCTCCATCAGGAAAGAGATCGCGAAGGCACGCATCTCGGGCAGCCAGTCGGCCTCGGGCTTGCCGACCCAGCGCGCGCCGTCGCGCTTGGCGATCGCCGCACCGACGTCCTTCAGATACTCGCCGGGATAGAGCCCTTCGGGAATCGACTCGATCTTGTCGCCCAGCGCCTCGAGGTAGCGCAGATAGGTCGACTGGCCGAGCTTGTCGACCTGCGCGCCCGCGTCGTTGATGTAGTATTCCTTGCAGACGTCGTAGCCCGCCTTGGCCAGCAGGTTGGCGAGCGCATCGCCCACCACCGCGCCGCGCGCATGGGCCACGTGCAGCGGACCGGTCGGGTTGGCCGAGACATACTCGACGTTCACCCTGGCGCCCTGCCCCATCGTCGAATCGCCGTAGGCGATGCCGGCCGTCAGGCAGTCGCGCAGGCGCTCGCGCCAGAAGCCGTCGGCGATCTTGAGGTTGATGAAGCCCGGGCCCGCCACCGAGCCGTCGGTCACGTCGACGTTGGCCTTGAGGCGCGGCAGCAGCGCGTCGGCGATCTCGCGCGGCTTCTTCCCCGCCGCCTTGGCCAGCACCATGGCCGCGTTGGTCGCGATGTCGCCATGCGCGGCATCGCGCGGCGGCTCGGCCGTGATGGCCGAGAAATCGAGCTTTTCCGGCAATTCGCCGGCCGCCTGCATGGATTGCAGCGCCGCGACGATCTCGCCGATGAAATGGCGGTAGGGATTCATGGGGCCGGGGTATTGCAGCTTTATTCGTAGAGATCAAAGAGCCGTCTGTGCTCGTCCAGCGCGAAGCGGTCGGTCATGCCTGCGATGTAGTCGGCGACCACGCGGGCGCGGGCCTGGGTGGCCGCCTGCTCGGCCTTCTCCCGCCACGGCGAGGGCAGGCAGTTGGGCTCGGCGAACAGGAGATTGAAGAGGTCGACCACGACACGGCGCGCCTTGGAGTGCGAGCGGTTGAGCTTCCAGTGCTCGTACATGCGCTTGTAGAGGAAGGCCTTCACCGTCTTGTCGGTCGCGGCCATGCGCTCGGAGAAGGCGACGACCGGCCGGCCGAGCGCCCGGATGTCGGCGACCGACTTCGGTGCTGCTTCCTTCAGCCGCTTGCGCGTCTCGGCCAGCACGTCCTCGACCATGGCGTTGATGACGCGGCGCACCGCTTCGTGGATCAGCCGGGTCTGGTCGATGCCGGGATATTTCTGCGTCACGATCGAGAACATCTCGCCGACCAGCGGCAGCTCGAGCAGGTCCTTGACCTCGAACAGGCCGGCGCGCAGCCCGTCGTCGATGTCGTGGTTGTTGTAGGCGATGTCGTCGGAGAGGGCCGCGACCTGCGCCTCCGGACCGGCATGGCCGTCGAGCTCGAGGTCGTGATCCTGGCAGTACTCCACGATGGCGGCGGGAAGCGAGCCGAGCGCGCGGCCGGGCTTCAGCAGCGGGCCGTTGTGCTTCACCGCGCCTTCCAGCGTCTCCCAGGTGAGGTTCAGCCCGTTGAACTCGGCGTAACGGTCCTCGAGCTTGGTGAGGATGCGCAAGGTCTGGGCGTTATGGTCGAAGCCGGCATAGGGCTTCATCACTCCGTGCAGCGCCTCCTCGCCGGCATGGCCGAACGGCGTGTGGCCGAGATCGTGGGCGAGCGCCACGGCCTCGCCGAGATCCTCGTCGAGCCGCAGCACGCGGCAGATCGTGCGCGCGATCTGGGCGACCTCGAGCGAGTGCGTCAGGCGCGTCCGGTAGTGGTCGCCCTCGTGATAGACGAAGACCTGCGTCTTGTGCTTCAGCCGCCGGAACGCCGTCGAATGGATGATGCGGTCGCGGTCGCGCTGGAACGGGCTGCGGCTCGGCGCGTCGGCCTCGGGATGGAGGCGGCCGCGGCTCTTCCACGGCAGGGTCGCATAGGGCGCGAGCGCCTCGTGTCGCCACATCTCCTCGCCCAAAACCGCGGCCCTCCTGTCGGGCCGCGTTTTTACGCCGTCCGGGCCGGAATGGCTACTTCACGAGGGTGACGGGCACCGAGGTATGAGCGATCACGTCCTGCGCCACCGAGCCCAGCAGGACACCGGCGAGGCCGGTGTGGCCGCGCGTGCCCAGCACGACGAGGCCGGCGCCGAGCTTCCTCGCGAAGTCGGAGACGATCTCGCCCTGGCGGCCGACGCCGATATGCGTCTTGGCCGGGACCGAGGCCTTCTTGGCGAGCGCGACGGCCGAGGCCAGACCCTTCTCGCCCTCCTCGCGGTGATGCGAGTCGATCTGCTCCTTCGAGACGAAGGTCGAGACCGCACCGCCGAGGCTCGGCTGCACGTTCAGCAGATGGAGCTCGACGGCGCTGCCGGCTGCGATCAGGTCGAGCGCATGCTGGGTGGCGCGATCGGAATACTCCGAGCCGTCGACCGCGACGAGGATCGCTTTCATCTTGGCCATGTTGGCTACTCCTTGCCCTTGTCGGTGGCGAGATCGACGGGCTCCTCATGGCGGCGCTGCTTGGCACGATGCTGCAGGAAGTAGCCGATGGCCACGGTGATGACCGCACCGCCGACCTCGAAGACGAGCTGAGCGTGCGGGATCATGGCGGCGAGCTGCGTCTTGTAGGCCGGGTCGGTGGCGATGACCTCGCCCGCGATCCAGCCGAGCAGTGCGCCGCCGGCGATGACGATGATCGGGAAGCGGTTGAGCAGCGCCATGATGAGGGTGGCGCCGAAGATGATGAGCGGGATGCTGATCAGCAGGCCGATGATGATGAGCGTCGTGTCGCCCTTGGCCGCCGCGGCGATGGCGATGGCGTTGTCGAGGCTCATGACGGCATCGGCGATGATGATGGTGCGGATGGCGCCCCACAGGTTGCCCGCGCCCTTCACGCCGTCGCCGTGCTCCTCCTCGCCCTGCACCAGCTTGACGCCGATCCACAGCAGCAGCAGGCCGCCGACGAGTTTCAGGAACGAGATCTGCAGGAGCTGGTCGACGATCAGCACGAAGACGATGCGCAGCAGGATCGCGCCGGCGCTGCCGGCCAGGATCGCGGGCTTCTGGTGCTTCTTCTCGAGGTTCCGGCAGGCCAGCGCGATAACCAGCGCGTTGTCGCCCGACAGGACGATGTTCACCAGAATGATCTGGGTGAGGCCGCTCCAGAAGGCGGGCGTAAGCTCAAATCCCATAGTTCCCCGGTCTCCGTGCCTATTTTCCCTGAGGCCCGCGCTTCAACGCGCCGGTCGAAGGTGTTAGTGCAGCCCTTGCGAAGGGGCAAGCCAAACCGGACAGGAGCAGGGGCGAAATCGCATGGCGAGCAGTGTCGGCTACAACAAGATGTTTCCCGTGTCGTGGACCGAACTGCACCGCGACGCGAGGGCGCTGGCCTGGCGGCTGGCCGACCTGGGGCCGTTCAAGGGACTGGTGGCGATCACCCGCGGCGGGCTGGTCCCGGCGGCGATCGTCGCACGCGAACTGAACCTGCGCCTGATCGACACGGTCTGCTGCTCGACCTACGACCGTATGGAGCGCGGCGCCAAGGTCGAGCTGCTGAAGGGCACCTCGGCCGAGCAGGACAAGGGCAAGGGCTGGCTGATCATCGACGATCTCGTTGACACCGGCGTCACCGCCCGCGCCGTGCGCGCCATGTTGCCCGAGGCGCATTTCGCCACAGTCTATGCAAAGCCCGCCGGGCGGCCGGTGGTCGACAGCTACATTACAGAGGTGAGCCAGGACACCTGGATCCTGTTCCCGTGGGACCAGGAGGCCGTCATGGCCAAGACCATCATCGAGCTGAAGGGTGCCGGAAAATGAAGTGCTACGTCATCCCCTCGCCCAAGGGCATCGACTCGCTGACGCTCGCCCAGCGGCCCGACCCGACGCCGGGACCGCGCCAGGTGCTGGTGCGGGTGAAGGCCTCCTCGCTCAACTACCGCGACCTGCTCACCATCGAGGCACAGTATGCGCGCTCGGCGCCCAAGCCCGACCTGATCCCGCTGTCGGACGGCGCGGGCGAGGTGGTCGCGGTCGGCCCCGGCACGACGCGCGTGAAGGTCGGCGACAGGGTCGCCGGCTGCTTCATGCAGCGCTGGTTCGGCGGTGCGGTCCATGACGCCGCCTTCACCTCGGCGATGGGCGGCGCGATCGACGGCATGCTGACCGAGCTCGCGGTGCTGGAAGAGGACGGCCTCGTGAAGCTGCCGGCGCACCTCAGCTTCGAGGAAGGCGCCACGCTGCCCTGCGCCGCCGTCACCGCCTGGCACGCGCTGGTCGAGGTCGGTCATCTCAAGGCGGGCGACGTCGTGCAGATCCAGGGCACCGGCGGCGTCTCGATCTTCGCGCTGCAGTTCGCAAAGATGTTCGGCGCGCGCGTGATCGGCACGTCGAGCGTCGCGGCCAAGGCCGAGCGCCTCAAGAAAATGGGCGCCGAGGCGGTCATCGACTACAAGGCGACGCCCGACTGGCACGAGGAGACGCTGAAGCTCACCGGCGGCCGCGGCGCCGACATCACCGTCGAGGTCGGCGGCGCGGGCACGCTCCCCCGCTCCTTCATGGCGACGCGCATCGGCGGCACGATCGGCGTGATCGGGCTCCTCTCCGGCATGTCGACGCTCGACCCGATGCCGATCCTGCGCCGCAACCTCCGGCTCCAGGGCATCTATGTCGGCAGCACGCAGATGTTCGAGGCGATGAACCGCGCCATCGAGACGGCCAAGCTCAAGCCCGTCATCGACAAGGTGTTCCCCTTCGCCGAGGCGAAGGCCGCCTACCAGCACCTCAAGAGCCAGAACCATTTCGGCAAGATCGTCATTTCCCACGCATAGGAACCACGTCGTCATGATCAATCGTCGCCTGTTCGGCGCCGGCCTGCTGGCCGCGCCCTTCGTCTCCCGCGCCGCTCTCGCGCAGGCCTGGCAACCGTCCGGTCCCATCAAGATGGTGGTCGCCTACCCGGCCGGCGGACCGACCGACGTCATCGCCCGCATCGTGGCCGCCGACATCGCGGGCCCGCTCGGCCAGCAGGTCGTGGTCGAGAACGTCTCGGGCGGCGCCGGCGCCATCGGCACCAGAGCTGTCGCGAAAGCGAAACCGGACGGGCACACGATCACGTTCGGCAACAACCAGACGCACGGCAACAACATGTTCATGCTGAAGGAGCCGGGCTACGACGCGGTGAAGGACTTCGCGCCGCTCGCCGGCGCCGGCGCGTTCGAGCACGTGTTCGTCGTGAAGAACGAGCTGCCCGCCAAGACCATCCAGGAGGTGATCGCGCTCGCCAAGGCCAAGCCCGGCGAGCTGAACTACGGTTCGACCGGCATCGGCTCGGGCTCGCACCTCTCGACCGAGCTCTTCATGGCGCGCACCGGCACCAAGATGACCCACGTGCCCTACCGCGGCGCGCCGCCGCTGGTGCAAGACCTGGTCGGCGGCCGCATCGACATCTCCAACTCGACGCTGCCCAGCGTGCTGGCGCAGATCAAGGCGGGCCAGATCCGCGCCGTCGCGCTCGGCAGCACCAAGCGCAACCCCAAGCTCCCGGACGTCGCCACGCTCGAGGAGCAGGGCGTGACGGGCGCCAACGCCTCCTCGTGGGCGGCCTTCTTCGCGCCGGCCGGCACACCGCAGCCCGCGCTCGATCGCCTCTCGGCCGAGATCATGAAGAGCCTCCGGAACCCCGAGGTCGTGGCGAAGATCGACAATCTCGGCTTCACCGTGGAGCCGCGCGATCCTGCGCAGTTCAAGCCCTACCAGGCGCAGGAGATCGCGACCTGGGTGAAGATCGCCAAGGACGCCGGCATCGAGCCCGGCGAGTAAGCAGCACCATGCAGAATCTCTGGTCCGACGCCGACGCCAAGGCCGCCATCGCCGCCCACGCCAAGAAGGGGATCGGCGAGGACCTGGCGCTACGCGTCTACACGACGCGCCTGCTGGGCGGCGAGCCGAAGCTGGTGCTGCACGGCGGCGGCAATACGTCGGTGAAGACGCGCATGCCCGACATCACGGGCCAGACGATCGACGTGCTCTGCGTGAAGGGCAGCGGCTGGGACATGGGCACGATCGAGGCTCCCGGCCTGCCCGCCGTCCGCCTCGCGCCCCTGCGCGAACTCGAGGGCCTGCAGGCGCTCTCCGACGAGGACATGGTGAACGTGCAGCGTTCCAACCTGCTCGACGCCAAGTCGCCCAACCCGTCGGTCGAGACGCTGCTGCACGCCTTCCTGCCGTACAAGTTCATCGACCACACGCACTCCAACGCCGTGCTGTCGCTCACCGACCAGCCGGACGGCGAGGCGCTGGCGGCCGACCTCTACGG
>SCVT01000372.1 GCA_004296815.1 Reyranella sp.
TCGGCCCAGGCCATGCTCATGACGCCATAGGACGGCGGCTCCAGGCCGACCAGGCGTGCTCCGAAAGTACGCGCAATCTTGGCGGCCAGATCGAATGCCGATGGATCGTCGGCCGTCCACGCCATTGTCAGGATCGACTTCATGGCTCGCCCTCCCTGTTCGCTGAACGATAACACGGCCCTTGAGGCGGCGCGCCAGATGATGAAGTTGATACAATTCGTGCGTTGAATAGTCTTTTTAGATCAATATCTTAGAGAGCATACCTCTACTATTCATTGAGGTAAGGGCGCATATCGGCCCCCATCGCTTGTGTCGGAAGTCCTCGGGTCCCCAGAACCCCGGACGGAAATCTCGGGCGTAGGTCAAAGAACGTTCTTTCGCTTTTGGAGATACACATGCTGTCCATTTTCCGTCGTCTGATGAAGAACGAGAAGGGTGCCACTGCCATCGAGTACACGCTGATCGCCTCGCTGATCGCGGTCGCCGCGATCACCGCGATGACCACCGTCGGTCAGAAGGTGAACAACACGCTGGGCGCCGTCGGCAACTCGCTGACGAACTAGTCAAGCATACGAAGGCGATCTCGCTTTCGAGACAGGGCGGCCGAAAGGCCGCCCTTTTCTTTGGCGCCCTCACCTGTCGATCAGCGGCGACGGCCTGCCTACCAACGTTACACCATGCACGTTGTGACACATTGTCGGGCCGCTATGCTTCGCGTCGTGCGGTTCGAACTGCACCAGCCACCCCAACCAGGTCGCCCCGCCATGGCCCGTCGTCCGACGTCGCATGTGTCCCTCCTCCTCGGGCGTCTCACCGAGAATCAAAGGGGCGTGACGGGCGTGGAGTACACGATGATTGCCGCCACCATCTCCGTGGCGGCGATCGTCGGCATGAATGCGGTCGGCGAAGCCCTGTTGGGCACCATCGGCAACTGGATGTCGTAACCGTGTCGTCGAGAAGTCTCCTCCGTCGCCTGCTTTCGGACAAGCGCGGCACGGTCTTCATCGAGTACAGCTCGCTGACGCTGCTGCTCGCGATCGCGGCGATCGCCGTGTTCGTGCAGCTCGGCGACGTCGGTGTGCCGCCGTCGCACGCCGGCAACGTTACGACCGCCGGCTAGCCGTCTCTATCAGGTGATCTGCTTCGCGCCCGGGACGATCCAGGCGAACCGGTCCGATAGTGCCGCAAGAGTGATCTTGTTGATGGCATCCGCCGTGATGGTCCCGTTGCCGACGGCGTCCGGGAGATCGCGAGTCGCCACGGTGTCGGCGGCCACCGTACTCATGAAACCCTGGTCCGTTGCCGCCCGCACCGTCGCCGACACACACATGTGGGTCATGAACCCGCCGACGATCAGGTTCTTGCGCCCGATCGTGGCGAGCTGCTTGGCCAGGTCGGTGCCGGCGAACGCGTTGGGCAGCGCCTTGTCCACGATGAGTTCGTCGGAGCGCGGCGTCAGCTCCTTGACGATCTCATAGCCCGTCGACGAGGGATTGAACGCCTTGCCCTTGCCTTGATGGCGCACATGAACGATCGGCGCCGCAGCCTTGCGGGCCTTCTCGAGGAGGACAGCCAGCGCTTCGACCGCCGGTTGAACACCGGTCAAGGGGAGAAGCCCGTCGGTATATTCCCTCTGCGCATCGATAATCAGCAGGATCCCGTCAGCCATCGTTGCGGGCGCTGGTTGCGCTCCCGCCATCTGCAGCATGGTCATCGCCATGTTTGTTCCCTCGACTACTCTACGGTTGTGTAAGCCTCTGGCGCATCAACGCCCAAGGCGACCCAATTTGCAAGACCTTCGAAGGGGTGATCTAGCGGCCACTTCTGATCGTGTCGTGCACTGCCGTCGCGACGACGTGATCGATGGCGCCGTTCCAGCGATAACGGACTTGGCCGACCGTTACCCCGAACTTGCGTGCGAGCCGCGGCCAGGAAAGGCCGCTGGCGCGCGCCCAGATGAGTCGGCGGTCGGCCGTATCCAGTCCCGACAACCAGGGCAGCACACGGTCCAGTTCCGAGATCGAGCGGGCGTTCGGCCGGCGGATCGCCCTCGACATGTCGCCTGCGTCTTCGACGGTCGACGGCTCGAGCGAGCCGCGCGGCCAGGAGGACTGCAATTGCGCCGGCCTGGCGTAGGCTGGCATCGGCAGCCGACGCAACGTGTCGGCCGCCCGCTCCAATGTCACGATGACAGCATTTCGCGCCTCCGCGAAGCTCAGGTCAGCCCCCATGACGGCGCCCTCCTTCGACATCGATCGATCCTACGAAATCGGCGAATGCCGCACCGGACGAAAGGCCGAGGGCACGCGCCGCTTCCCGGGCGAGTGGCCGGGCCATCAGCGGCAGGACATCGACGGGTTGCATGCCCATCTTGGTCGCGAGCAAGCGCGCTATCCGCGCGCCGTGGTAGTTGGCCGCCGCGATACGCCCGCAATAGGCGATCGCGAAGCGTCGGCTGGGAAGCTGATCGGGGAAATTGCGATAGGACATCCGTA
>SCVT01000373.1 GCA_004296815.1 Reyranella sp.
TTGCCCGAGGTGCAGCAGATGTCGCTCTCGGCCTTCACGGCGGCCGAGGTGTTGACGTAGGTGACGACGGGGACGCCGGGATAGCGTTGGCGCAGCAACCGAACGTCGGCGGCGGTGATCGAGGCGGCGAGCGAGCAGCCGGCGCTAAGGTCGGGGATCAACACGCGCTTGGCCGGATTGAGCAGCTTCGCCGTCTCGGCCATGAAGTGGACGCCGGCGAGAAGGATCACCTTCGCGTCGACCTTGGTCGCCTCGCGGGCGAGGGCGAGGCTGTCGCCAACGATGTCGGCGACGCAGTGGAAGATCTCCGGTGTCTGGTAGTTGTGCGCAAGGATCACCGCGTCCCGCTCGCGCTTCAGGGCGAGGATGGCGTCGATGTCCTCGGCGAAGGCCGGCCACTCGATCGACGGGATCACCGACTTCACGCGGTCGTAGAGCGGGGCGGTGCGGGCCATCAGGTCCGGAGAAAGCGACAGCGACATCGGGCACCTCATTATGCTCAATAGGAGTATTTATTATTTATACTACAAATGAGCATTAATTAGTCAAGAGCCCTCAAAGAGGGCGGGAGAGGGGGAGCTTGGTGCCGCTCACGGCCCGTTCCTGGACCACCTCGCGGCGGAAGCGGAACAGCTTGGCCGGGCGGCCGCGGCTTTCGGAGGTGCTGGCGCCGGTCGGCTCGACCAGGCCCTGTTGGTCGATCAGGCGCCGGAAGTTCTGCTTGTGCATCGCCCGGCCGGCCAGCGCCTCGACCGCCTGCTGCAGCTGCAGAAGCGTGAACGCCGGCGGCATCAGTTCGAAGAATACCGGCCGGTATTTGATCTTGGCCCTGAGTCGCGCGATGCCAGTGGCGAGGATGCGGCGATGATCGTGGCGCATCGGCATGCCCGGCACGATGTCGGCGGCCGTGCGAGTCGCCTCGGCGACGAGGCCCGCCTCGTAGAGCAGCTCATAGCGCTGCAGCACGAGATCCTCGTTCCAGTTCGCCACGCCGTCGCCGAACTGGATG
Organism: Reyranella sp.; assembly: GCA_004296815.1. GTDB lineage: Bacteria > Pseudomonadota > Alphaproteobacteria > Reyranellales > Reyranellaceae > Reyranella. Next base: position 1,010 of record SCVT01000373.1, read on the forward strand.
TCGATCCGCTGTCGCCGCTCACGCCGCAAGCCTGGGTCTTTCGCCGCGGCAGCCCAGGCGGCGAGCCGCGGCAGGATGATCTGTGCGACCAGCGGCGAGGGGCCGGCTCGCCAATCCTCCCACGGAAAATAGCGATACCAGCTCCGCCACTCCGGATCGCGCGCTCCGGCCGACAGGCGCTCGCGCGTGAGGCCGAGATAGCTGATCGACACCACGCGCCGCTCGCCGTCCGACGCCGGCCGGTTGCGGTCGGCGAACGTGTAGAGCTGCTCGACATAGCCCAGCGGATGGTGCGTCTGGCGCTCGACCCAGGCCCTGACGCCGCTCTGCAGAGTCGGATGCTCGGTCGCGAAGGGACCCGACGGGAGCAGGGTGCCGTCCTCCAGAGTCAGCACGAGCGGCTGGTTCGCGGTGAGGGCGACGAGCACCGCATTCAACTCGATGGCAACGGCGTCGGAGGTCCCGGGAGGCGGTGTCATGTCCGTGCCATTATGCACGAACGAGCGGCCCTACATCACGAGGCGAGCGCCGCTTTCATCAACGCGATCGATTCCGGCATGTCCCAGTCGGCATCGCCCTCGATGCGGCCGAGCTCGCGGCCCTTGGGGTCGACCAGGATCGAGGTCGGCAGCAGGGTGACGTCGAGCGCCTGCATCGCCTTACGGCCCTTGTCGAAGTAGACGCCGAGGTGCGTGAGCTTCTGCTCCTTGTAGAAGGGTTCGACCTTGGGCTTGGTCGGCCCGTCGATCGACAGGGGCAGCACGAGGAACTTGTCCTTCGGCA
>SCVT01000374.1 GCA_004296815.1 Reyranella sp.
TGTGCCGACCTGAACGCGCTGTTCGTGGGCCTCGCCCGCTCGGTCGGCCTGCCGGCGCGCGACGTCTACGGCCTCCGCGTCGCTCCATCGGAGTTCGGTTTCAAGGCGCTGGGCGCGGGCTCCGAGGTCGTTTCGAAGGCGCAGCATTGCCGCGCCGAGGTCTGGCTCGCGGGCTCGGGCTGGACGCCGGTCGATCCGGCCGATGTGCGCAAGACCATCCTCGAGGAGCCGCCGGGCAACCTCCCGATGAACGACCCGAAGGCCGTCTCCGTGCGCCGCGCGCTGTTCGGGTCATGGGAAGGCAACTGGCTCGCCTACAACGTGGCGCACGACCTGAAGCTGCCGGGCTCGAAGGAAGCGGCCATCGCGTTCCTGATGTACCCACAGGCCGAGAACCGCGCCGGCTTCCTCGATTCGCTCGACCCGGACAAGTTCAAGTACCGCATCACCGCGCGTGAACTGACCGCCTAGCCGGCGACTGCGCAACGGGCGGGGCATTCCGCTCCGCCCCGATCCGCACTATATCCGGCGGATGACCGCAACGACCGACGCGGTGCCCGCCGCGGCGCCGGACAACATCGTGCGTCGCTACTACGTCGCGATGGCGGTGCCATTCGCCATCGACGTGGTCACGCTCCTCGTCTACGCCATCATCAACAGGGCACCCGAAGTCCTGCTGCCGTCGGTCGCGATCGCCGCGACCTTCCTCGTCCTGGGCGTAGGCTTCGGCGGCTGGTGGCTGATCCGGCCGGTCGCCCGGTTCGTCGCTGGCGAGGTCCCGTTCGACAGGATCGAGCCCAGGCTCGCGCATCTGCCGCGTAACTCGGCGATCCTCGTCGGCATCCTCTACACACCGATGATGGCCATGCGCGTGCTGTCGCATCGCCTCGAGATCACCTTCGGCGCCACGCTCGATCCCGTGGCACTGCCGGACGCCGTGGCCTCGCTCGTGGTCGGCGTGCTTTTCAACGTCGTCCTCACCTATTTCGTCATCAACGCCTACTTCGATCGGCTGTGCGAGCATCTGTTTCGCCTGCACGGCGCCAATCTCGCGACGTTCAACGGACGGTTCCGCAACAAGGTCGCGCTGGCGCTCATCTTCCTGTCGTTCGCCGGCATGATCCTGCTGGCCGCCGACATCGCGAGCTACTCCGGCGAGCGCCTGGTCCGCGAGGCCACCGTCGACCTTGCGATCACCCTCACCGGCGCCGCTTTCATCTACTACTGGATCTCGCACGCCCTGACGCGTCCCATCGACCGCCTCGACAGCGGCATGCGGGCCGTCGCCGACGACGACTATTCGGTGCGCCTGCCGGTGACATCCAACGATGAACTCGGACACGCCGCCAGCCGCTTCAACCAGATGGTCGAGGGTCTCTCCGAGCGCGAGTACCTGCGCGACACGTTCGGCAAGTATGTGAGCGAGAGCGTCGCTTCCTCGATCATGGGCAACCGGGGACGCAGCGGACGCGCAACCGACACGACCGCTGAAGCCACGCTGATGTTCACCGACATCCAGGGCTTCACCGGCCTGTCGGAGCGCAGTACGCCGACCGAGGTCGCGGCCGGCCTGAACGCCTACCTGCGCATCGTCGTCCCGGTCATCCAGCGCCATGGTGGTGTGGTGAACAGCTTCATCGGCGACGGCCTGTTCGCGAGCTTCAACCTGCCGCTGCCGCTCGAGAATCACGCGACGTCAGCCGTCTGCGCCGCACTCGAGATCCAACAAGCCCTGGCCTCAGCCGAGTTCGCGGGCGGCGTGAAGCTGAACACGCGCATCGGACTCAACACCGGGCCGGTGATCGGCGTCACTATCGGAACCGACAACCGGCTGAGCTACACACTGCTCGGCGATGCCGTGAACGTCGCCTCACGACTGGAGCAGCTCAACAAGAAGTTCGGCACCCGCATCCTCGCCGCCGAAAGCACCGTGCTGGCGGCCGGCGCGATCGACTCCAGCGAGTGCCTGGGCGAATCGGACGTGCGCGGCCACAAAGGCAACATCGTCGTCTATCGGATCGGACCGGCATGATCGACACAGCGCCCGCGCCCGCCCGCCCCACGTCCGCGGAGATCGCCGCGATGCGCCGGCGCTATCTCATCATGGCGACATCGGTCTTCGTCCTCGATCTTGCCATCACGCTGATCTTCACCGCAGTGGCCGGACTATGGATGAACCTGTGGCGGACGGCGGGGATCGGCATCGTCCTCCTGCTCGGCGTGAACTGGCTGGCCGCTCGCGAGCTCTTCCGGCCGGTACGGCGCTATCTCGACGGCGAGATCGCCTTCGAGGACGTGCAGCGCCGCCTCACTCAGCTTCCGCTGCTGACGGCGCAGCGCGTCTTCCTGCTGGCATTCCTGGTGACGGCATTCCGGCTGTCGACGCCCTGGTGGGCCGGCGAGCGTGTCGCCCTGCCGATCCCGACCATCGCGGACTTCATCACCGTCTGCGTCGTGCTGACTATCTTCTATTTCACCTACACCTACTTCGTCGTCAGCGACTACCTCGCCGGGCTCTGCGACTTCATCTTCGAGCGCTACGGACAGAATCTCGGCCTGTTCTTCGGGCGCTACTCGACCAAGCTGTGGATCGCCCTGGTCGTCATCTCCATCGGCCCGCTCGCCGCGATCGTCGTCGACCTCTTCTCCTACCAGGGCGAACGCCAGCAGATGGAGATCCTGGTCGACGTTTCCTCCGCCGTCGTGGGCGTTGCCATGACGGCCTTCTTCATCAGCCGCTCCCTGCTCCGACCCGTGCGCCGTCTTTCGGACGCCATGAAGAAGGTCGCGAGCGGCGATCTCAGCCAGCGCATCGCCGTCACCTCGAATGACGAGGTCGGCGAGCTGACCGGCCAGTTCAACAACATGATCGAGGGCTTGCGCGAGCGTGAGCGCATCCGCGAGACGTTCGGCCGCTACGTCGACGAGACGGTGGCGGCGACGATCCTGCGCCGCGAGGGAGCCGGCGTGCTGTCCGGCGAGACGCGCGACGCCACCATCCTGTTCACCGACATCGCAGGCTTCACCACGATCGCGGAGGTGCTGCCGCCCGACCAGCTCGTGGCCGCGCTCAACGAATATCTCGAGACCGTGCTGGCGCCGATCCGCGCCCATGGCGGCGTTGTGAACACCTTCATCGGGGACGGCCTGTTCGCCTCCTTCAACATGCCGCTGGCCTGCGAGGGCCATGCGACGGCCGCCGTGCGAGCGGCCCTCGACATCCAGCGCGCCATCGGCAGCCGCACCTTCGGCGATGTCGGCATGGCCTTCGCCACGCGCATCGGCATTTCGACCGGCGGCGTGATCGGCGGTTCGGTCGGGGCCGGCCAGCGCATGAGCTTCACCCTGCTGGGCGATACGGTGAATCTCGCGGCGCGGCTGGAAGAGTTGAACAAGCACCACGGCACGAGCATTCTGGTCTCCGAGAGCACCCGCGCGAGCTGCAACGGCGCCTTCGCCTTCAGCCCGCTCGGCAACGTCGCTGTCCGCGGCCGCAGCGAGCCCGTGGCGATCTTCAGCATCGATCACCTGGAACGAGGTCTTCCGTCATGAACGCGTCCGCATTGTCGCCCGACCAGGTGAAGCTCCAGGCCCGCGTCCGCGAGCTCGCCGCCGGTCCCGTCGCGAAGCGCGCCGCCGAAGTCGACCGCACCGAGCAGTATCCCTGGGACAATGTCGAGCTCCTGAAGCAGGAGAAGCTGCTCGGCATGACGATCCCCACGCAATATGGCGGCCAGGGCAAGAACTGGCTCGATGCTGTCGTGACCATCGAGGCGCTGTCGGCCGCCTGCTCGGTCACCGGCCGCATCGCCGTCGAGACCAACATGGGCGCGATCAGCGCTGTCATGGCGTATGGCTCGGACGAGCAGAAGAAGATGGCGGCCGATATGGTGCTGGCGGGCGACAAGCCCGCGATCTGCATCACCGAGCCCGACGCAGGCTCCGACGCCAACGGCATGACCACGCGCGCCGACAAGAAGGGCAACCGCTACGTTCTCAACGGCCGCAAGCACTGGATCACCGGTGGCGGCGTCTCGCGGCTGCACCTGATCTTCGCCAAGGTCTACGACGAGAAGGGAACGTTCGAGGGCATCGGCGGCTTCCTCGCCGTCCGCGACGAGACCAAGGGGCTCAAGATCGCCAAGCGCGAGCCGACCATGGGCCTGCGCGGCATCCCCGAGGCGGTGATCGACCTCGAGGACATGGACGTGCCGCCGTCTTCGCTGGTGATCCCCCCGCGTGGCCTGAAGAAGGGCTTCGCCGACCTGATGAACGCCTACAACAGCCAGCGTGTTGGCGCCGCCACAGTGGCGCTCGGCATTGCGCAGGGCGCCTATCAGCTGGCACTCGACTGGTCGGAGGAGCGCCACCAGTTCGGCCGGCCGATCAACGAGTTCCAGGGCCTGCAGTGGAAGCTCGCCGACATGTCGATCAAGCTCGCCGCTTCGCAGGCGCTGGTCTACAACGCCGCGCGCTCCGGCGAAGGCGGCTTCCCCGACATGCTGATGGCCGCGCAGGCCAAGGTGTTCACCTCGGAGAGCGCCATCCAGGTCGTGAACGACGCGCTGCAGTTCTTCGGTGCGCGCGGCTACAGCCGCGAGCTGCCGCTCGAGCGCATGGCACGCGACGTCCGCATGTTCACGATC